>JAPPGV010000136.1 GCA_028821235.1 bacterium | reverse complement strand
CCTGCGCCGCCGCCATAGCCGCCTTCGACGTGATCCGGAACGAGGGCCTGGTGGAGCGGGCCGCGGATATGGGGGAGTACCTCCGGAGCGGCCTCCGTTCCGTCCGCCGGAACCATCCCGGGACGTTGGCAGGCATCCGCGGCATGGGCCTGTGGTGTGCGTTCGACGTCCAACCGGCCGAGCTGGCTCAGCCCCTGGTAGAGGAGATGGCCCGCCGCGGTGTAGTGGTCGGGTCGATGCTCAACTCGGCGGGAACGGTCCGGGTGGCCCCACCGCTGGTGGTCGAGCAGGAACACATCGACCGGTTCCTCGGGATCCTGGAAAGCTCCCTGAACGCCCTGGAGGGCTGATGCCGCCTTCCGTTCCTCCCGGCGAGCAGGTGATCGTCCGGGGCGCCTGGGTGCTGACCATGGGACCCGTTGGCGCCATCGAGGACGGGGCCGTCCATATCGAGGGTGGCGGGATCACCTCGGTGGGTCCCTACCGGGAGTTGAGGAGGCAGCATCCAGACGTAGCCGTGGTCGGCGACGAGCACAGCATCGTGCTTCCGGGTCTCATCAACGCTCACACCCACCTCTCCGAGGCGCTCATTCCGGGTATGGGCTCGGAGCTGAGCCTCTACGAATGGGGCGAACGCCTGGTCACTCCCGTTTCGAGGAACCTCACCGCGGAGATGGCGCGGGAGGGGACCATCCTGAAGGCCGCCGAGATGATCCGTTCCGGGATCACCTTCGTCAACGACATGTTCGTCCACTCGAATCCCGGGACCCGCGCTTCGCTGGGCGTGGTCGAGGGCCTCGTGGAAGTCGGCCTTCGTGGAGCGGTCAGCTTCGGGGCGGAGGACGCCCTGGGCGACACCTCCTCGATCCCCCCGATGGGGGTGGAGGAGGTCCTTGAGGAGCATCACGATCTGGCGACCGCTGCTCGGGAGTCCGGCCTGGTGGGATTCCGGTACGGGATCGGGACCCTGCTCGGGCAGTCCGACGAGTTGCTCGAAGCCGGAGCGGCAGCCTGCCGCGAGAACGGCTGGGGGGTTCACACCCATCTCTCCGAGGTACGGGAGGAGGTTGTCCACTCCTCCTTGCGGTGGGGGCGGCGCCCGGTATCGCAAGCCGCTCACCTGGGCTTTCTCGATGTCCCGCTCCTGGCGGCTCACGCCATCTGGGTCACCCAGGAGGACATCGAGATACTGGCCGGGGCGCAGGCGGGGATAGCCCACAACCCGGTCGCCAACATGATCCTGGGTTCGGGTGTGTGCCCGCTGGCGCGGCTCCGAGCCGCGGGCCTCGAGGTGGGGATCGGAACCGACGGGGCGGCTTCCAACGACTCCCAGAACATGCTCGAAGCCGTGAAGATGGCCGCGCTCCTCCAGAAGGTTCACGAGTTGGATCCGGCAGTGATCTCGGCCGATGAGGTCCTGGCGATGGCGACCATCGGCGGCGCCCGGGTGCTGGGCGTTGATAGCGAGGTGGGCAGCCTGGAGGCCGGGAAGCGGGCCGACCTGGTCCTGCTCCGTGGAACGGTCGAGTTGGCCGCAGTCCACGACCCCTACCAGCAGGTCGTCTACTGCGCCGGTCCGGGCTCGGTCAGCGATGTCTGGGTGGACGGGCGCCGGCTTCTGGCGGAACGATCCCTGACCACTATCGACGAGGCCGCCCAGATAGCCCGGGGGCGGTCGCTGGCCCGCGCGGTGGTCCGGGAAGCGGGGCTGAGCGGGGTTCACTCCCTCTTATGACCCGCGTGGCGGTCATCGGAGGGGGCCACAACGGCCTGGTCTGCGCATGCTTCCTTGCCAGAGCCGGCCTCGACGTTACCGTTTTCGAGGCCAACGCGACGGCGGGCGGGTGTATCTGGACCGACCAGCTTGCTTCCGGCTACCGCCTGGAGCGGGGCGCCATCGATCATGGCATGATCCTCGGCATCGCTGAAGAGCTGGGTCTGGCCCGGTTCGGCCTGGAGTACGCCTTCCGGGAGGTGTCGGTCGGGGCAGGCTTCGGGGACGGTACGCGGTTGCTGTTCCACAGGGACCTGTCAACCACCTTGGCGGGTTTCGGCGGCCTGGACTCCCGAGACGTAGAGGGCTACCGGCGGCTATCGGAGCTGGGAACCGGTCTGATGGGAATGATGGACGCCTTCGCCACCCCGCCTTCGCTGGCCCAGATCGCCGAGCTAGGACCCATAGCCGGGTTCGACCCGCTCCGGACGGTCCTGGCTTCGGCCGAGAAGGTGGTCGGCGCCCACATCGCCGATCCGCACTTGGCCGCTGCCCTCACCATGTACGGGGCGTTCAGCCAGCTTCCCCCGTGGCTGCCCGGCACGGGCCTGTTCGGCCTGCTGCTGGCCGGTTCGCACGGCCACGGGGCCGGGCGCCCCATCGGTGGCTCCGTCCAGCTGGTCAATGCCCTGGTCGGTGCCATCGAGTCGGCCGGCGGGAAGATCCTCACCGACGCTGCGGTGGCGTCGATCCATCGGTCGGGCGCCAAGTCAAGGGTCACCACTGCCTCGAGCGATACGGCCACCTTCGACATGGTGGTCTCGGCGCTCGACGTGGCGCGCACCGCCCGGCTTATGGCCGAGCCCGTGCCCGAACTCGACGAGGCGGCCCGGATGGTGACCAGCGGATCCCTCAACGTTGCCGAGTTCAAGGTGGATCTGGCGCTGTCCGCCGAGGCCGAGCCCGGTCAGTTCGGTCACCCCGAGGCGATCTGGCTGCTGCAGCAACACCCCGGTTCCATGGCCCGGTCGTTCGGCGAGATCGCCGCCGGCATCTGCCCGTCGGAACCGGCCATGCTCTGGGCCTCTCCGTCGGCTCTGGACCCGTCGGCCGCGCCCGAGGGAGGCGGCGTCGCCTGGTTGTCGACCTTCGTTCCGGCCCGCATCAGGCATGGGGAATGGACCGGGGCGGAGGTGTCGAGGCATGCGGAGCGGGTGATCGACGGCTACCAGGCCATCACGGGCGTCTCGCTACGGGAACGGATCGTCGACAAGCGGGTGGCCGGTCCCGTCGACTGGGAGAGGCGCACGGGCGCCAGGTTCGGCAATCCCAACCACATCGACATGACCATCGACCAGATGTTCTCGCTCCGGCCCGGCGCCGGCCGGGGCTACCGGACTGCCGTGCCCTGGCTCTACCTGACGGGGGCCGGCACCTTCCCGGGCGGAGGCTTGTCGGGTGTGCCGGGCAGGAACGCCGCGCTCACCGTGCTCGACGACTTGGGCCGCAAGCGTTCCCGGCAGGCTGAGCCGTCCACCATGTCGACGCTGGTCCGCGGTTGGCGAATGTACCGTTCCCTGAGGAAGCGATGATCGACAACGACTGGCAGCTCATCGACCTGATCACCGGGTACCAGCCTGCCGCGGCGATCACGACCGCCCATCGGCTGGGCGTGTTCTCGGTTCTCGGGCGCGTTCCCCGGTCGGCCGGTGACCTGGCAGCGGAGTTGGCGGTGGATGCCTCCAACCTCGGGGCCTTGCTGGAGGCGTTGGTCGGGATCGGCCTGCTGCGCAGGGAGGGCGACCGGTTCGCCGCCACGCCCTACACCGCGGAGCGCCTGGGCCCGGGCGGGGAGATGGGCCTCGTAGTGGCTAAGGAAGCAGTGTTCGCCGGGGCCTGGTCCTGCCTGGATGAGGTGGTGACGGCAGGGCGCCCGGTCATGGAACCCTGGCGATCCCATCTCGACCGGAATCCGGAGCAAGCCCGGGCGTTTCTGGACGCGCTCGATGTGTTGGCGAGGATCGGCGGACCGCCGCTCCATGAGCTCGGCGAGCTTGCTCCCGGGAAGCGGGTCCTGGACGTGGGCGGCGGTCTCGGAAGCTATGCACGCCCGCTCTCCGAGGCCGGCTGTCATGTCACCCTGGTCGACTACCCCCTCGTTGCCGGCTGGGCAAGCGAGGAGCTGGAGGGCACGGGAGTGGAGGTGGTCGGGGTGGACCTCTTCGAGCACCCTTCGTGCGGGGTCCTGCCCGGATCGATGGACGCGGCCCTGGTGTCCCATTTGATCCATGACCTCGCCGAGGACCAGGCGGTGGAACTGCTGCGCAGGGTGCGGTCGGCGATCGCACCGGGCGGCCACGTCGTGGTCAACGACTTCGCCGGTGACAGCGGTCCGGGAGCGTTCGGCGCCCTCTTCGATGTCATGATGAGGGTCGAGACCGGTGGAGCGGCCCATTCGAGGAAAGCCCTGGAGTCCATGCTGGCCGGGGCGGGGTTCGAGAGGATCAGGCGGTTGCCGTACGAAGATCCCCTCACGGTCTACATAGGCGTCAGGCCATGAGGTCCTCACCACTGAGACCCGCGCTCCTTTCCTAGCTGTTGGTTACTAGTGATATGTACCGGACACGGATCTCAGTAGCTAAGGGTCCGCTAGGCACGGTCACTCCCCACTGAATTCCGATGAGTTTCCAATTCTGACGACTAGTCGCGTTTGACTTTTCTCATAAAATGGTGTACCCTTTTGAGATTCGGCGCACGCGTTGGCGCGTGCGTTGATTTGAGGGAGGGTACTCATGGGGAAAACGGGGAGTCGACCAGCGAAGAGCAGGGCCCGGGTACTCGCCCTGGGGGTAGTGATAGCGCTTATGGCATCCGCCTGTGGCGCAGATGACAGCGACGACACGAGTGTGTCCGAGTCGCCGACGACGACCCAAGTCGATTCACCGGAGCCGACAGAGGCGTCCCCAGCGACCACAGAAAGCATGTCATTGCGTGATTCTCTTCTGGAGAGGCTTCCGGGGGAGGTTCACCCCCTGACCGAGGACATTCCGGACAATCTGTTGCAACTTCTCGTTGACGTGCGGGATCAGGGACCCGGGGAGCTTGTCTGGGTCGATGCGGGTGGTGAAGTGCACGAAGGGTGGAGCGAAGCCTTTCTCGACGATTGGGAGGCAATAACCGGTTGGAGTGTGATCGAGTCGGCCCCAGGGCTGGACCTCTCTACTGCAGCGGTGCAGGCGCAAGTCGACTCGGGCGCCACAGAGTGGGACGTGTTCGCCATCTTGGACTACGGAACGGCTGAGCGTCTTGCATTAGAAGGCTACTGGGAGCCTATTGATTACAGCCTCTTCGACGTTGCTGCCCTCCCCGACGTCGCCTTCTACTCGGATGAAGAAGGCAACCTCGTCAGGGGTGGCTCAGGAGGAGCTATTCCATCGCAGGGCTACTACGTGGGTGCCTCAGACTTCGGAATCGTCCTGCAATACAACACCGACGTGTTTGCGGAAGGCTCCCAACCCGACTCGACACTTGACTTCTTCGACGTAGAGCAGTTCCCCGGCAAACGGTGCGCGTTCAACTTCGCACAGTTCGGCGGCAACCTCGAGTTCGCCGCTATGGCCAACGGTGCTACGTGGGACGAGGTCTACGACGTACTAGCCACTGAAGAGGGGCTACAGGCAGCTTTCGACCGACTTGATGACATCTACGACGAGATCGTCTGGGCAAACAGCGGCGCTGATTCCATTCAGTTCCTGCTGGATGGCCAATGCGACCTTGGCATCACGTTCAACGGTCGACCAGCACTTCGCATCAAGCAGGAACCCGGACTGCCGGTGACGATTACTTGGGGTGGAAGCATCGTCAACGGTGGACCGTTTGCCATTCCCAAGGGCGCTCCCAACTACGATGCCGCCCTGTCCGTCTATGCGCTCTCCATGCTGCCCTCCCGGCAGTGTGCGGCACTGAACGCAATCGGCTACGGCGTCGTCATGAACGCTGATCCATTCCCGGGTTGCCTCGACGACTTTGGATCCGAGTGGGGACCGCAATACGGAGCGGCTGCCGGACTGGCCGATCCATTCTTCTTCTCCGACCGACCCGAGGTCGAAGAGGCTTGGGCGGAGTGGCAAAGCGGCCACTAGGAAGAAAGAGGTTTCATTACGCAGTTATGAATGCGTAGTGCCACGTTGAAGAAGGCAATGCGAGCGGCTCTGATGGTCGGGCAATACGAGCCGCTCGCGATATCCGAAGTTGATTTTCCACGAGTTCCCCCCGATGGCGTGGTCGTCAAGCTTGATGCTTGCGGCGTGTGCAGGACAGACTGGCACATCTGGAAAGGACACTGGGATTGGTTGGGGGTGCACCCACGGTTGCCTTTGATACTCGGGCACGAGATGGCTGGGGTTGTTGTGGAGGTGGGCGGCGAGGTCCGGAATCTTCATGTCGGCAATCGAGTTGTTGCGCCGTTCCACTACTCATGCGGGCTTTGCAATCGGTGTCAGGCGGGCTTTCAGAACCTCTGTAAGCGGCCCCAGTTTCCTGGATCTTCGCTCCAAGGCGGATTCGCAGAGTATGTACCTGTCCCACGTGCGGAAGTGAACCTTCTTGTGTTGCCGGACAGTGTCGATTCACTTGCCGCGAGCACCCTTGGCTGTCGATTCATGACAGCATTTCATGGAACGGTCGAGATTGCACAGTTACGGCCAGGAGAGCGGGTCGCTGTTTATGGATGCGGCGGGGTTGGTCTGTCAGCAGTGATGATCGCCTCTGCCTTGGGGGCCGAGGTCATTGCTGTTGACATCGACGATGTGAAGCTCGATAAGGCCCATGAGGTTGGCGCCAGCTTCAGTGTCAATAGCTCGAGCGAGGACCCAGTCTCAGCAATCAAGGAGTTCACCAACGGTGGTGTTGAAGTCACGATCGACGCTCTCGGTATAGAGGAGACGGTCCAGAACTCAATCGGCACGCTACGCGTGCGTGGGCGTCATGTTCAGATCGGACTTACCACGGCAAAGGAGCGAGGTCTGGTCGCGATGCCCGTAGACATCATCGTTGCCCAAGAGATCCGGATCGCTGGCTGTCATGGCATGCCGCGACGGCGCTATCCCGATCTACTGAGGATGGTCGACAAGGGGCTGATCCAACCGGCGTCCCTCATTGGCCAAGAAGTAAGTCTTGAGAATGTGAATTCTGTACTTGACGGGATGTCAAGCTTCGAGAACGTCGGGTTCTCAGTAATCACTACATGGTAAACGGGATTGGTAGCAATCTTGTCGTCTGACGGTCTGTTGAGAGCGGAGTACAATCCTCTGAAGAGCGACGTCTCGATGAGAAGAGCGACCAGGATGCTAGAGGATGGCTGAGGAGCCTCTCAATACGCGACCAAGCAGCTTCCAAGAGAGGACGCTGGGCCTTGTCGAAGAGTTGATCAGGCAAGACACATCGAACCCTCCTGGCAACGAGCATCGAGCGGCACGACCTCTGATGCGGTTTCTGTTGAACGAAGGGCTTGATGTCGAGTTGATCGAGTCCAGCAGCAGCCGCAGCAGCGTTGTTGCCCGCATGAGGGGCGTTTCGGCAAGTGCGGGGCCGCCGGGACTTCTGTTGTCCCATCTCGACGTGTCACCTGTGCAGCGTTCGTTCTGGTCCACTTCTCCCTTTACCCCCACCGTTCAGAGTGGTTATCTGTGGGGACGCGGAGCGATAGACCTGAAGACTCTGGTAGCAGCACATGCTGTGGGTTTGGCAGAGTTTGCGCGTCAGAACCCGTCTCCTCATGTCGACGTCATGCTGTTGGCCGCAGCTGACGAGACGCGTGGCGGCAAGGCGGGCATCCGCTGGATTGAGGAGCATCGCTCCGATATCTTGGACTGTGCCTGGGTCTTAGGAGAAGGTAGTTTCAGCTATCCAACGCTGCTGGGCAGCAAGGATCCTGTTTTCACGTACTGTCCACAAGAAAAAACTGCTCTTTGGCTTGTTGTGGAAGCTCAAGGTGCAGGTGGGCATTCCTCGGTTCCACGTGAGTCGACTGCTGTGACCAGACTCGTAGGTGCCCTTGCAGCCATCGGGTCTATTCAATCTCCACGCCACGCGGGCCACATACAGGAGGAGTTCATCGAGGTCATGATGCGTGCGTCTGAGTCCGACCGGAGCAGAGTCGAGATGGCGATTGCAGAATCTCCTGCGTTTTCGGCGATGTTCACAGACACAGTCAGCATCACGATTGTGGAAGCAGGAATGGAACCGAGTGTTGTGCCATCGTCGGCGAAGGCCACTCTCGATTGTCGACTATTGCCAGACACGGATCCGAGCCAGTTCATTGCCGATCTGGAGACCGTGATCGCCGAGTTTGGAGTCAGTGTGACTGAGACCTTTCGAGCCGTCAGCGGTGCTTCTGACCCAAGGGGGTTGGTACCCCGAGCGCTGGAACGAGCCCTTGCGGCGACTGTCCCAGGCGCGGCGATGGTTCCGGTGGTCTCTGCGGGCTATACCGACTTGCGGATCTTCCGAGCGCGAGACATTCCCGCCTACGGGTGTCACACAGCGCCTATCACCCTCGAGGATCGGGCCACTATTGCGGGTCACGATGAAAGGGTGCCGATCCGCAGCCTTGGGATCGCCGCCGAAATGATCTTCAACTTCCTCGGCGAGGTCAACGCCGATGCGGCCAAGGCCGCATGAGCGAGTCCATACCCTCGACGGAGTCGCGCTCCCTTCAGCCTTCGACGGGAGCCAGGATTGAGATAAGGGGTGTTCGGCACAGTTTTGGGGATGTGCTGGTCCTCGATGAGTTCGATCTGACTGTCGAACCGGGTGAGTTTCTCACCCTTCTGGGCCCTAGCGGATCGGGCAAGACGACTCTCCTCAGGATCGTTGGTGGACTAACGATTCCTGATGAGGGGAGCGTGATCGTCGGGGGTGTTGACATGACACTTCTACCGGCACGGGAGCGCGGAATGGGATTCGTATTCCAGAACTACGCCCTGTTTCCCCACATGACAGTCCAGGACAATGTCGCGTTTCCCCTTCAGATTCGCGGGATCTCCTCTGACCAGATCGATCGAGATGTCGAGCGAGCCCTAGATCTGGTCAACCTCCAAGGGCTGGGTTCCCGTCTTCCCAGAGAACTGAGTGGCGGCCAGCAACAGCGAGTGTCGCTGGCAAGAGCGCTGGTCTTTAACCCCACGGTTGTCTTGATGGACGAACCTCTTGGCTCCCTAGATAAGCGATTGCGCCAGTACCTACAGAACTCCATCAGACTCCTTCAGAAGGAGATTGGCTTCACGGCGGTGTACGTCACTCATGACCAGGAAGAAGCCTTCGCGATGTCAGATCGAATTGTGGTCATGCATGGAGGAACTGTACGACAATTGGGAGTCCCAGAAACCGTCTACCGCTCGCCGACGGAGCATTTCGTTGCGGACTTCGTTGGAGACATCAACGAGATGGAGGGCGTCTTGCGTGAGTCCGGTCACGGACTCGTCATCGAAATAGCTGAAGGCAACACCCTGATGGTGCCGCCATATCTGAGCCGGTCGCTGGGGGAAGGAGACCGCGTGCTTTGTGGCATTCGACCGGAGATGGTACTGATTCAAGAAGAGCCGATGGATAGCCCGCGCTTGCAGGCGACCGTAGAGTTGGTGTCGTTCCACGGAAACTCCTATCGAATCCTGTCCCGTCTCAGAGATGGTCGCCGCTTCATCGTTGAGTCAAGTTCATCACTGTCGGCACCCGCCGAAGGCTCAACTGTCTGGCTCCATTGGGACGAGGAACAGACGATTGTCCTCATCCCGCCAGACGGGCAACTATGAAGAAACGCGGGTGGCAAAGACGGACTCGGCGGCGTCCACACCGGGATTCCCTTGTTGGCCTGGCTCTATTGTTGCCGTGCCTGGTAGTCGTTCTGCTCTTTTTTGCCTATCCGCTCGTAGGTGTGTTCGTGAGAAGCGTCTCCGACCCGGCTCCAGGCATAAGCAACTACGTTGAGATATTTTCGTCACGGGCCTTTCGCAACATCCTGAGACTGACAGTTGAGGTATCGCTCCTAACAACTGTGGGTTGTCTAGTACTCGGATTTCCTGTCGCGTGGTACATCACGACCCTCGAGAAGAGAAGAGCGCAGCTGTTCCTGGTTCTGAGCACTGCTCCGCTATGGGTGGCGATTCTCGCCCGGCTCTATGCGTGGACAGTGATTCTTGGGAGAAGAGGACTAATAAACGACTCGTTGGCCGCTATCGGACTGGTTCAGGAACCACTCGAACTCCTTTTCAACACGCGGGCTATTCTCATCGGCATGATTCACGTGATGCTGCCATTCATGATCCTTGTTCTCTACTCGTCGATGAGCGGAGTAGATGAATCGCTTGTCGAGAGTGCGGACAGCCTCGGGGCGCGTCCTCGGCAGACATTCGTACGGATCTACCTACCCCTCATTAGCCCTGGGTTGATTGCCGGGTCATTGCTGGTCCTGATCATGTCTATGGGTTTCTTCATTCTTCCAGCTGTCTTGGGCGGAGGGGGAGATATCACCATTCCCATATATGTGCAGACGCAGATACGTCTCTTCAAATGGGGGATCGCCAGCGCAATGAGCATGATCCTCCTGATCGTAACCCTTGCGCTCTTCGCTTTGCTCACCAAGGTGTTCGATCCCAAGAGTGTGGTAGTTGGAGGTAGCAGGCGTTGAGGCTGGGCAAGATAGGGCAACGCGTATTGGCCGTTGTGGGCAACACTGTGGTCGCCTTCCTGATCCTGCCGATTCTGGTTGTGATTCCGTTGTCCTTCACACCGGGGACAGTCTTCGACTTTCCGCCGGACGGGCTTTCCCTTAGGTGGTACCAAGACTTCTTCGGCGACGTGCGCTGGACTAGTGCTGCTTGGTTGAGTATCAGACTTGGTGTGGCAGTCGCCATTACCTCGACGGCGCTTGGCTTGCTCGCAGCCATTGCCCTCACCCGATATATCAAGAAGGGGGCATTCCTGGTGCGCGGTCTTCTCGTCGCGCCGCTCATCGTTCCACCGATAGTCACAGCTGTCGCGGTCTTCGATATATACGTGAGGGTGGGGCTTCTCCGCACGTTCCCAGGGCTGGTCGTTGCTCACACGATCCTGGCCCTACCGTTTGCCGTGCTTCTCATCGAGAGTGCGCTCAGAGCCGTCGACTTCGGTCCGTTCGAGGCAGCACTCAGCCTCGGCGCGACGAACCGGCGGGCCTGGCGGATGGTCGTACTTCCAGGGATCACTCCCGCTCTCGTGGCTTCTGCCGTCTTCTCATTCCTCATTTCGTGGGATGAAGTGGTGCTCGTGGTCTTCATCGGCGGAGCGAGATCACAGACACTGCCTCTGCGCATGTTCGAGTTCATTGAGACACAAATCCGACCCACATTGGCAGCCGTGTCAAGCCTCATCGTCTATGTGATCGCGGCGGTGTTGACTATCGCCTATCTTCGGTACCGGCGATCGATATCATCCCCTGACCGCACCTAACCGCCGGATCCGTTATCATCAAGCAGCGGTATCAGTCGGCGTGAGGTCAACTCGAGATGTTCCATGGCGTCTTCGTGGGGCACACCAGGAAGACGATGCCAGAAGGCCAAATCATGCCAGGGAGCCTTCTCGTGGGTCGCACGTAGTCTCAGGGCAAGATCCTCCGGTGTACCCACCAGTACGCCCTGCCTGAGCGCCTTTGAAGTCATGCCCTCAAGGGCATCTTCATGTCCTGACCACTCAAGATACTTCTGCTGCCGGTAGGCCAGGGCCGGCTGAATCGTTGTGTCCCACGCGCGCTCAGGGTCGTCGCTCGCCCAAAGGACGACGCCTACTCCGAAAAAGAAACTACTGAGGTCCCTTCCGGAGTGTTGTAGGGCGGGGATCAACTTCTCGGCGTAGAATGCTGGGAGGTTCCGCTCTGGAGCTATGTAGTCGTATGGAAGGCAGCCGTCCGCCATCCGCACGGCCCGGTGCACAGCAGGCGAGGAGAGGCCTCCGTAGTAGATGGGCAGGTTGTCCTGAGCGGGGCGAGGACTAATCGGGACCGGCTGTCCATCCTTACCGTCATACAGTACTCCGGTAGTGAGTGCTGTCCGGAGGGCCCGAAGGGCACTCTCCGCCCTTCGGCCTCTCGTAGATGGAGAAACACCGAAGACGTCGAACTGGGCAGTCCGACCGCCTGCTCCAACACCGAGTTCCAGCCGACCTGAAGACAAGAGATCAACGACAGCAGCCTGTTCGGCAATCATCCGCGGATTGTGTAGAGCCAATGGGATGGCATACGTCATCAGCCTTATGGTGTTGGTCACCGCAGCGACTGCTGCCAGGACGGTCAGAGGAGCGGCTGCCATCCCATCGTCGTGCCCGTGAGACTCGGGTATGCGAACCGTTCGAAACCCAAGTGAGTCCGCGAACCTGATCTCCTCCAGACACTGGTCATAGTGCGTCACCCAGTCTTCACATCCAGGACCCGGACGCAGGTCCGTCATGATGCTGAGTGTGAAGGCAGTCTCGGGTGCCGACAACATGTTCAGATTTCGCCTCCTGTTGAGACTCTACCTATGAAGGGGGGGGGGGGGAAGTCGGAGTCCACCAGAAGTGAGGCGGACCCTCCATGATCGGGTGTTGAGAACCACATCCGAGACAAGAGGACCCCTGGGGAATCTGGTCCTACGCGCGTGAGCGAGTTGTTGGTAGGCCTAGGCGAGGTGGAGCTGTTGGGGATCGACGGCACAACCATCAACGACTCGTCTACCACCGACCTGGACGTTGCCGACCGGATGATCTACATGGACGCGGGAGTTGGTGGAGCAGGGTTCGCCCGAGGACCTGATCCGCAGGTCACGGAACAAGAGCCTGAAGAGGATCCTCGGCGCCATGTCCGCCCCGTGGCACCGTAAACCACTAGGATGCCTGCCCGAGTAGCGATGTCGGCTGTTACATCCCTGGATCAAGGTGGCGGTGCCGCATGATTCCCATAGCCCAGCAAGCCGGTAGTTCATCGGCCGCGTGCGCCGACAGTACGAGCTTCGTTTGCGACACTGTTTACGAGTGGACCGGCAACGAGGCCGTGGCCGGGATAGCGGCTTGGCTCTTTGGACGCGGGTTGGTCCTGGCCCTGATCCTGGTGGGTGGGTGGTTGGTCTCCAGGGCCGTCAAGAGGGCGATCGAGCACTTCACCGAACGGATAGGAAGGCCGGATCTGCGGGATGTGGGTCGGGACCCGGCTGCCAACGAGGAAGCGGAGACGGTCCGGGCAAAGGCCCGGGCCGAGACGCTGGCGGTGGTTCTTCGCAGCGTGGCCCAGACCACCATATGGGCGCTGACGGCGCTGCTGGCTCTCGGCCAACTCAATATCAACCTCGGGCCCCTGCTCGCCGGCGCCGGCGTGGTCGGTATAGCGATAGGTTTCGGTGCTCAGTCGGTGGTCAGAGACTTCTTGGCTGGGATCTTCCTGATGGTCGAGGACATCTATAGCGTGGGAGATGACATAGATTTCGGGCGGGGCCGGGGAACCGTGGAGAAGATAAGTTTGCGGTCCACCTCGATCCGTACCCGTCAGGGCACCGTCTGGAATGTTCCCAACGGCAAGCTCGACTTCGTGGCCAACTACTCGCAGCTGTGGGCCCGGGCGCAGATCGATGTGGAGGTCCCGTACGACTGCGACCTCCGCGAGGCCATGGAGGTGATCCGCCGAGCGGGTCAGGACATGTGGGAAGACCCGGAATGGGGTGAGGACGAACTCTCGGAGCCTCCCGAGGTCAAGGGCGTCCAGAACCTCGCCGAGTCCGGCATCTTCATCCGGGTGAGGGCGAAGACCCGGCCCTCCGTGCAGTGGAGGACCGAGCGGGAGCTGCGCCTGCGCATCAAGGAAGCCCTCGATGCCGCAGGCATAGAGATGCCCTTCCCCCACCGCACCGTGATCATCCGCGGTGATGACCACCACGGAGGATCCTGACCGCCCTCCCTCCTGAGGGTGCTGAGAGCCTTCCGCCGGATGGGCGGAGTTGACGGACGGGCTGCCATCACTTGCCTATGGAGTTCGCCCCATGCTTGGGGCTAGGTGGTGTTTCGATCTCAGGAAGGGGCCAGCAGGGAATGCTGTCCGAGCTGCGCGAGGCGGGCCAGCTTCTCAGCCAGGGGTCGCGACCGGTTTACGACGTCCACAGGATCGACGTTGGTGACCTTCCCGTTCGCTATCGACCTCGATCCTGCCACCCACACGTCGGAGACCTCTCGTGGACCGGCGCAGTAGACGACCTTCTGGAACGGGTCGTGGATATTGGCCAAGGCCGGGGAGGAGCCGTCGAATACCACCAGGTCGGCCTGCTTGCCGGGTTCTATGGAACCGAGTTCGCCATCGAGGCGCAGGGCTCGGGCGCCCTCGATCGTGGCCATCGCCATCGCATCACGAGCGGACAGAGCGGTCGCCTGGAGCCGGTCGACCCGCTGGAGGAGCACTGCCATCTTGATCGCTTCGAGCATGTTCTGGCTGTCGTTGCTGGCGGGCCCGTCCACCCCGATCCCGACTGCCACACCAAGGCGGCGTAGGGCGGGAACCGGGCACACACCGGATGCGAGGATCATGTTCGAGACCGGGTTGTGAGCCACCCCCACCCCGTGCTCCGCCAGCAGGTCTCGATCGCTCTCGTCCAGCCACACGCAGTGGGCGGCGATGGTGGGACCGTCGAACAGGCCCAGACGAGCGCACTGCTCGATGGGTGAGCGCCCCGTGGCGGCCCTCACCGCCGTCACCTCCTCGCGGACCTCGTGGAGGTGTATGTGGCTTCCGTGGGCTGCGGAGAGCCTCACAGAATGCTCGAAGAGTTCCTCCGATTGCGCGCCCATGAGGGCGATCCCGACTCGGAAACGGGACAGGCGGCTCGCTTCGCATGCCTCCCGTAGGGCGGCATGCTCTTCGAGAATCGCCGACACGGCAGCGCCCCTCCTGTCGGCGGCGCCGAAGGTGACCACGCCGCGCATCCCCAACTCGTCCAGCGCCCGGACGATCCCCGGGGTGACAGGTTGATCGGCCGGGTCGCAGACGTACATGTCACTCGCCACGGTGATTCCGGTCCGTAGCATCTGGATGCCGGCCAGGAGCGTGCCCACGTAGGCCATCTGGTGGTCGTGATGGGGCGCAGTGGGATTGATCACCGCCTCGATCCACTCCCAGAGGGTGAAGTCCTCGGCGATGCCTGTGAAGAGGCCTTCCGAGAAGTGTCCGTGGGTGTTGACGAACCCGGGTGTGATGATGGAGTGGCGGTCTCCCTGAACCTCATCGTCCGGATGACGGGCGCTTAGGTCGGTCCATGTCCCGACCTCGTCGATCAGGTCGCCGACGATACGAACCGCTCCGTCCTCGATCATCTCCGGTATCGAAGAGGTGAGGACGTAGCCGCCCCTGACCAGGATTCCTCGGTCCGTCACTGCGACGGGGGAGGGGTATGGAAGTCGTACAGGTCGGGACCCGGCTTCACCAACTCCTCGTAGAGTTCCGGACGGCGGGCCCTGAGCAGGCCGGGAATGGATGAGAAGCCCTTGGGCTCCACCATCGAGTCGTCGTGCGACCTGAGCCACTCCACCCGTTCCAGGTCGAGGTTGGCCAGGAGCAGTTCCTCCGTTCCCGAGCTCACCGCCACGTATTCCGGGCCGGCGATCATCGCCGCGCCCACCTCGTCGCGCCAGATGTTGTTGGTCATGGCCACGTAGCAGAGATTCTCCATGGCCCTGGCACGGACGATGGTCTGCCAGTTGTCCGTGAGAGAGGTGAATCCGCCGCCGGCCGGGGACAGGATCAGTTGGGCGCCTCGCAGGGCCAGCACGCGGGTGGGCTCGGGTATCCACAGTTCCGAGCACACGACGATCCCCATCCGGACCCCGTCAATCTCGAGAAGGGCCAGATCGGGCCCTGGCGCCACCCAGACCCTCGTCTCGTCGGGCGGGAGGGTGGCGGGATGGGCCCGTTCGTAACGGAGCAACTGCCGGCCGCCGCGGTCCACTACGTAGACCACGAGGCGGTACTTCCCGTCAGCGCATGATTCCATGCGGCTCCAGCACACGGAGATGCGGTGGTCCGCCGCTGCGGTCTCCATGGCCTCCGTTGCCTCGTAAGTGTCCCGGGGCT
This sequence comes from bacterium, assembly GCA_028821235.1. Lineage (NCBI taxonomy): Bacteria > bacterium. The sequence goes on along the minus strand of JAPPGV010000136.1, from coordinate 26,406 downwards.
TGCCGAGCACCGGGCCCGGGTATCCCTCGGGGAACAGGATCAGGTCGGCCCCCAGATCGGCTGCCCGGGCGGCCAGCTCCACCGCCCGGGCAACGTTCACTTCTGCGTCGGGATCCACCACCGTGCGCGGCTGCGCAACGGCGAGCCGGAGGGATCCCGCCGCCATGTCCTTACAGCCCGATCGAGAAGTCGATGAACTCGTTGGTGACGAGGTCTTCCGGAGCGAGCCCGCTGACATCCGCCTCGGTGACCTGGTCGATGATCGCCAGGAGCCCGACGACCCGGTCCATGTCGAAGTCGCCGAGGGTGTCGTTGTCACCATTGCCCATGATGCCGAGTTCCAGCATCGTGGACACCGCGAAGTCGGCCACGCCCTCGGTGTAGATCCATCCGGTGTCGTAGACGTCCACCAATTCCAGGATCAACTGGTTGGTCGGATCCGGGTTGTTCAGGAAGTCCACGTGGGCCTGCTGGATGATGGGCACCACTTCCCGGAGGCAATCGGCCCGGTCGGTGGCATCTGCGGCCCGCACTCCGAGCGCCTGGAAGTACTCCTCGAAGCCGGTGTCATGGATCAACTGGGTCCTTACCGGCTTGCCCCACTCGGGCACCTCCACCTCGTAGATGTAGGGCTCGGCGGTGGCGAACCCGGCCTCGGCGACCTCGCCGCCGGCGCCGATGAACGCAGCCGGCTTGGGCGCGTCGGTCAGGTCCATCTGGGACTCGTCCATGATGCCCTCGGCGACCCACCAGTCCTGGAACACATCCGGGCGTCCGAGCAGGATGATCGCTCCCTCGTCCTTGAGGTCGGCGATCTCGTTGACGTTCGGGTAGGTCTCCGGGTCCCAGTAGATCGCGAAGGCGCTCTTCTCGAACGTTGCCATCACGCTCACGACCGGAACATCCGCATAGGTCGACATGGCTTCGGTAGCCCGGACGAAGCCCATGAAGATGTCCTGGTCCTGGTACAGCAGCGACTGCACCGGCTGGAAGCCGACCGCGAAGCCACCGATACGCACCTCGATGTCGATGCCGGTGTCCTCGCCGCCCGCGACCAGCGGACCACGGACGCTCTTGGCGTCGTTGTTGATCTCGTAACCGGGACCGACCAACTGGTAGATGCCGCCGTGCTCCGACTCGGGTTCCCAGTCGAGCTGGATCACGAGCGGGTCGGGGCAGACATCCGCCAGCGTCATCGCCGCAGCCTCTGTCGTAGCAGGCGCTGCGGTGGTGGCCGGCGCTGCGGTGGTAGCCGGCGCCGCCGTGGTGGCGGGGGCTTCCTCTTCGCCGCCGCACGCCGCTGCCACCAGCGACAGAGCGGCGATCAGGGCCAGCGTGGTAGCTGCCCTTCCTCCTATCCGATGTCTTCTCATGTCGGCCTCCTTTCCGATCTTCCGTTGCTACCTGTTCCATGGCTCCTGACCGCGCCCGACTCCGGTCGGATTCGCACGTCTAAGTGTCCTTGTTCCGCTCGTCAGCCCACGACGGATCCCAATGGCCGACGGCCCGGCGGCCGATCACGCCGAATATCCAGAAAGCCACCACGCCGAGCAGGCAGGCGGCGATGACCGCGGCCAGCAGTTCCTCGCTTCTGAGACGGCGGCTGTATCGGTCGAGCAGGATGCCCAGGCCGGGCTGGCCCCGACCGAAGAAGAAGTCGCCCACGATCGCTCCGATCACCGACAGGCCGGCCGAGGTGCGGAGGCCGGTGAAGATGAGCGGGCGGGCGGCGGGGACCTGGAGCTTCAGAGCCCGGGTCCACCGGCCGGCGTTGTGGAGCGTGAGCAGGTCGTGCAGTCTGGGGTCGGCACCCTGCAAGCCGGTCAGGGAGTTGATGACGATCGGGAAGAGAGCGATGATCACGCAAACCGTTACCCGAGACATCAACCCGAAGCCGAACCAGAAGCCGAGGAGCGGGACCAAGGCCAGGATCGGCACCGTCTGGCATACGACGGCCCAGGGGTACAGTGAGCGCTCGATCCATTTGGCCTGGCTCATCACCAAGGCCATCGAGAACCCCAACGCGAAGCCGATTAACAGCCCGAGGCCGGCGACCATGGCGGTCCGGTACAGGCCGCCCATGATCTCCGCTAACACCTCTCCGTCGAGAATCCCCTCCTCGATCACGCCGTGGGGCGGCGGGAGGAGAAAGCGCCGGTCGGGCTCGAGCACGAAGAAGGTGATTCCGTACCAGAGGAGGATTATGGCCAGGGCGACCAGAGCGGGTGGAATGGCAACGCCGAGCAGCTCCCGGATGCGGGCGGGGCCGGCGCGGGAGGCGTTGGTGGTCTCGCCGGTCCGGTTGCTCATGATGCCTCTGCCAGTGCGGCGGCGACCTGGCCGGCCAGCACCGCGAACTCCGGCTCGTAGCGGATTTCGGGCTGGCGAGGGAACTCGTAAGGGATTGCGAACTCGGCCACGAGCCTTCCCGGCCGCTTGCTCATCACGAGCAGGCGAGATGCCAGGAATACGGCCTCGTCAACCGAATGCGTGACGAACAGGGCCGCGAAGCGTCGCTCGGAGAACAGGGCACACAGCTCTGCGTTGAGCCGCGCCCGGCTGATCTGGTCCAGCGCACCGAGCGGCTCGTCGAACAGGAACAGGTCGGGATCGAGCAGCAACGACCTGGCGATACTGGTGCGCATCTTCATCCCGCCCGACAGGGCCAGGGGATAGTGGTCGCGGAACTCCTCGAGCCCGACTAGCGAGAGCACCTCGTCGGCGCGCCGCCTGGCCTCCTGGCGGCCCAACCCGTCCAGTTCGCCGAGGAAGGTCACGTTCTGTTCCACCGTACGCCACGGCATCAGCGTGGGCTCCTGGAAGATGTAGCCGACGTTGTCCGAAGACCGGCTCACTGTGCCTTTCGTGGGCTCGATTAGTCCCGATCCGAGCCTCAGAACGGTTGACTTCCCGCACCCGGACGGTCCCACTAGGGATACGAACTCGCCCTTGCGGATGGTGAGGCCGATGGGATCCAGGGCATCGATTGACCCGAAGGACTTGGTCACTTCGGTGAAGGCGATTACCGGATCCAAGGCCGAACGGGTCCTTCCTGCGACACACACCACCGTGATACCGAGTAGCACGTAGTGATGAACAGTTGACCAAGCCTAGCCCCAATTATTCATGGTCGGGGTTTGTCCGGGTGACGGAGATGGGTGCTTCGTGCTCCTGACCTGGGGTTATAGCCGTTTGACCCCCGATCTTCCGACCGGGTGTCAAATCAAACCGCTGCGTGAAGGGCGGCCGCGTTGCAAATGGTGTGGTTGAAGTGGCCTGATCCGCGTCGGTGTGCGGGGAACAGGAATAATCAGGGCTAGCAACCGGCCCTAGCATCCTCCCTGGCAGCCCGATGACCTCGGAGGAGCCCCGTGCAGGTCTATGTCCATCCCGACCACCGTCTCCATAATCCCTCGGAGCCCCACCGATTCGGGGGAGTCCTCTTGCCTCCGGCGGAGACCGCGGCGCGAGCCGACCGCATTCTCTCCGCCCTGGCACAGCTCGAAGCAGTCGACGTGGTCTGCCCCCCTCCTGTGGACGAGCAGGACTTGCTCCTCGTACACGAGCCCGAGTACCTGGAGTTCCTGCGCATGGCGCACGACCGCTGGCGGGCCGCCACCGGCGCCCCGGCCGACGGCGAAGCGGTGGCCTACATCCGTCCCATCCCCGGATTGCCGGGCCGTCCCCCTACCCACGTCGACGCTCAACTCGGCATCTACTCCAACGATGTCGATCCGATCCTGGAAGGCACCTGGCCGGCGGCGCTCTCGGCGGCGGCATCCGCTGTCGCCGCGGCCGGTGCCGTCCATGACGGAGGGCGGGTTGCCTATGCCATCTGCCGCCCTCCCGGCCACCATGCCGCTCCTGCGACCTTCGGCGGCTACTGCTACCTGAACAACACCGCGCTCTCGGCGGCGTGGCTGGCGTCACGGGGGGCCAGAGTGGCGATCGTGGATGTCGACACCCACCACGGCAACGGCACCCAGGCGGTGTTCTGGAGCCGTGGGGACGTGCTGACCATCTCGATCCATGGTGATCCCGAGGTACATTTCCCATTCTTCTCCGGATTTCCCGAGGAGCGGGGGGACGGGGCCGGGTCGGGCGCCAACCTCAACCTTCCCCTCCCGAGCGGGTCCGGTTGGCCGGCATACCGCCCCGCCTTGCAGGAGGCCGTCGAGGCAGTCGGTTCCTTCGGAGCAGAATTCCTGGTGGTGGCTCTGGGGGTGGACACCCATGTCACCGACGGCGTGTTGGCCCTGACCGACCAGGACTATCCGCTGCTGGGGGAGGCTCTGCGCACCGGCCTGCCCACGGTGATCATCCAGGAGGGTGGCTACGGTCCCGGCGTACTCGAGGCGGCAGTGCCTGCGGTGCTGGCCGCCTTTGTGTAGTAGCCAGTGGCCAGTCAGCGGCCTATGGGTGATCAAGTTCCCCTGGCCCCCCGGCCTGTGTTCCCTCCCCAACAATTCCGTTAGACCATTCACTGACCACTGACCACTGACCACTGACCACTGACCACTGACCACTGACGACTGGCCGCTCGGGGCTTCGTTTAGTCTTGGGCGGCATGAGTGTTGATTTCCTGGAAGCGCTCGACTCGCAAGCGCCCGACCAGGACCGACCCAAGCTCAAGCGGAAGGTCTACGAGGCGGAGTTGGGCCGGCTGCAGGAGGAGCTGGTCCGCCTGCAGCGCTGGATCAAGCACCAGGGTCTCAAGGTGGTGGTCATCTTCGAGGGCCGTGATGCGGCCGGCAAGGGTGGTGTGATCAAGCGGATCACGGAACGGCTGAATCCCCGCGTCGTGCGGGTGGTGGCGCTCGGCACCCCCAGCGACCGGGAGAAGACGCAATGGTGGTTCCAGCGGTATGTGGCCGAGTTGCCCGCCGCCGGCGAGATGGCCCTCTTCGATCGCAGTTGGTACAACCGCGGGGTCGTGGAGCCGGTCATGGGTTTCTGCACCGAGGAGGAATACCGTGAGTTTCTCCGCTCGTGTCCCGAGTTCGAGCGCATGCTCATCCGCTCCGGCATCATCCTGATCAAGTACTGGTTCTCCGTGAGCGACGCTGAACAGGAGAGACGTTTCCAGTCCCGGATCCACGACCCGAGAAAGCGTTGGAAACTGTCCCCCGTCGACGTGGAGGGGAGGTCCCGATGGGTGGAGTTCTCCAAGGCGAAAGACATCCTGTTCGCCCACACGGACATCAAGCAGGCCCCCTGGTACGTGGTCAACGCCGACAACAAGAAGCGTGCTCGCCTGAACTGCATCGCCCACCTGCTGGACCAGATTCCCTACGAGGATGTTCCTTGGGACGACATAGAGCTACCCGAACGTCAGTCGGGGGTCGGCTACGTCCGTCCGCCTATCACGGATCAGACCTTCGTCTCCGAGAGGTACTGAGGGCCTTTTCTCGGCAAGATGGCAGAGCACCTCGACCTGACGACCGCTATCTCCCGCCACGTCCGGGACGGCGACACGGTGGCGCTGGAGGGCTTCACACATCTGATCCCGTTCGCGGCCGGCCACGAGATCATCCGCCAGGAGAAGCGCAACCTGACCGTGTCGAGGATGACCCCGGACCTGATCTACGACCAGTTGATAGGGGCCGGATGTGTTCGCAAGCTTCTTTTCTCGTGGGGCGGGAACCCAGGAGTCGGTTCGCTGTACCGCTTCAGGGATGCGGTGGAGAACGGCTGGCCGACACCCCTCGAGTTGGAGGAGCACAGCCACGCCGGTCTGACCAACCGGTACGTGGCCGGAGCTTCCGGGATGCCGTTCACTGTCATGAAGGGATATCTCGGCACTTCGCTCGGCGAGATAGCCCCTCATGTCCGGTTTCTGGACTGCCCCTTCACCGGCGAGCCGGTGGCGGCGGTGCGCGCCCTGAACCCCGACACGGGGATACTCCACGCCCAGCGGGCGGACCGGACTGGCAACGTCCAGGTCTGGGGGATATCCGGGTGCTTCCGGGAGGTGGTCATGGCGTCCCGACGGGTCGTGGTGACGGTGGAGGAGATCGTCGACGTCCTGGAGCGGCGCCCCGGCGACTTCGTCATCCCCTCCATGGCTATCACCGCGGTGTGCGAGGTGACCGGGGGCGCCTGGCCATCCTACGTGCAGGACTACTACGACCGCGACAACGACTGGTATCGCAAGTGGCCCGCGCTCAGCAGGGATCGTGATGCCTTCCTGGCCTGGCTGGACGAGTACGTCATGGGAGCTTGAGCCGTGGCCGACCGCACGCCGGCGTGGGCCGCTGATGAGATCATGTCCGTGGTGGCATCCCGCCTCCTAAGGGACGGCATGTCATGCTTCGTGGGCATCGGCATCCCCAGCACGGTCGCCAATCTGGCCCGCAACACCCACGCGCCGAACCTGTTCCTCATCTATGAAGCAGGGCCTCTCGGCGCCAAGCCCTACCGCTTGCCGCTGTCGATTGGCGACGGCGAGTTGGCGGAGACCGCCGACGCGGTTGTTTCGGTGCCCGAGGTCTTCAACTACTGGCTACAAGGCGGACACATCGATGTCGGCTACCTGTCCGCCGCCCAGATCGATCGGTTCGGCAACCTGAACACCACCGTCATAGGCCCGGACTATCACGATCCGAAGGTTCGCCTACCCGGAGCGGGAGGCGCTCCCGAGATCGCCGCCCACTGCCATGAGGTGACGGTGATCATGCGCCACACCAGGCGGGCCTTCGTGCCCCGGGTCGACTTCGTGACCTCGGTCGGCCTGGGTCCGGCGCCCGACGCCAGGTCCCGGCTCGGCTTCCGGGGGGCTGGGCCTGTCAACGTCATCACCGACCTGGGGATACTGAGGCCGGATCCGCACGACAACGAGCTGACCCTGGTGGCGGTGCATCCGGGTGTCGACATGCAAGAAGTCCAGGATCAGACCCAGTGGCCGCTCAGGGTGGCATCACCCCTCGACGTGACGGATGCCCCGACCAGCGAGGAGTTGGCGGCGCTCCGGGACCTCAAGAGCCGTACCTAGTGGTAGGTCCGTGGAATGGCGGCGTGGGATGAACGCCAGAGCACGCCTGGTTGTTTCGCAGACGGACCACTGAGAGAAGGCATGGCCGGCCGCACCTGTGATGTCCTCGTGATCGGCGGGGGAGTGACGGGTTGCGCGACGGCCTGGAATCTGGCCGGGCTCGGCGCCGAGGTGCTGCTGCTGGAGCAGTTCGACCTCAACACCCAGGCGTCGGGGAGGAACGCAGGCAGCCTCCACGGCCAGATCCAGCACTCCTCGTTCCTGGAGTTCGGTGAGGAATGGGCCCGCGGCTTCCTGCCGGCCCTTCGATTCCTGGCCGACTCCCTGGAGATGTGGAGGGATCTGAGCGATGTGCTGGACACCGACCTGGAGGTCTCGCTCAACGGGGGCCTCCTCATCGCCGAGACCTCCGAGCAGATGGGGGACATAGAGCGGAAGGTCGCCATCGAGCGGTCCGCCGGCGTGGAATCCGACCTCCTCGGGCCTGCAGACCTCCAGCGGATCGCTCCCTACGTGTCCGAGTCGATGGTGGGCGCCCAGCTCACCCGGGTGGAGGGGAAGGTCAACTCGATGCTGGCGGCGCCCGCATTCGCCCGCGCCGCCGTGTCCAGGGGAGCGGTCATCCGGACCGGCGCCGAGGTGATCGGGCTGGAGTGGCATGACGGCACCTTCACCGCCTCCACGCCCGTCGGTCAGGTGAGTGCCGGCCGGGTGGTGCTGGTTACGGGCAACGACCTCAACCGGTTCGCCTCGATGTGGGGTGGTGACCTGGCCATCTCCGACGATCCGGCCCAGGTCGGCGCGACCGAACCCCTGGCTCCGATGGTCCACCACCTGGTCTACTTCGCAGGCGGCCAGTTGACCTTCAAGCAGGCCAAAGCCGGGACTTTGCTGATCGGCGGCGGCTGGTCATCGGACCTCGACCCCGTGACCGGCCACAACAGGGTCAATCCCCGCAACCTGGTCGCCAACATGAAGGTGGCGCTGCGGGTCGTGCCGTCGCTGGCCGGAGTCCGCCTGATACGCACCTGGCCCGGACGCGGCCTGGCCACCCCGGACCTGTCCCCGATCATCGGCAAGGTCGGCCCGCCCGGCCTCGTGGTCGGCGTCTATCCCCACATGGGCCTGACGGCGGGCCCGCTCATGGGCCGCGTGCTGGCCCAGTTGGCGCTGGACCGCACCCCCGAGGTCGACCTGACCCCCTTCGCCCCCGACCGCTTCTGACATCGATCGCCCGGGGTTCCCGGTGCGGACTCCGTCGGGGCCCGATGCGGGTCCTAGGAGTCATGATGGTGTGGAGCGGTAGTGTGTCCCCGTGATCGGAACTGTCTGCGTGGTCAACCCGAACAACTCGGAGAACATCTCCCTACAGATCGAGGATGCCGTGAGTGCCCTTGCTCACGACATGGGAGTCGAGGTGGAGGTGGTCACCTGCCGCGGCGGTCCCGCGGCCATCGAGTCGGACGAGGACGTGGCCGCCGCGGTCGGCCCCATGGTTGAGACCGCCCTGGCCCATCCCGCCGATGCCTACGTAGTGGCGTGCTTCTCGGATCCGGGGGTCGCCGAGTTGAGGAACGCGCTGGAGGCGCCGGTGTTCGGAATCGCCGAGTCGGCTGTACTCGCCGCCATGTCTCGAGGACGTAGGGTCGGAATCATCTCCGCCCTCGACATCGCCATACCGCGCCACTACCGCTACTGGGACCGCATCGGCGTGTCGGCGCGGATCGTGGCCGACATCGCCACAGGCAGGGGAGTGCTGGATCTCGAGAGCGAGGATGCCTACCAGGACGTGCTCGTAACCGGGCGGAAGCTGGCAGAGGCCGGCGCGGAGGCTGTGGTGCTGGGATGCACCGGTATGACCCACCTCCGCACCCGGCTCCAGAGCGACCTCGGGATGCCGGTCATCGAGCCATGCCTGGCGGCGCTCACCCTCGCCGCCTCAGCTCTCCGGGATGCATCTCCGGAAACCGGAACGGATTCGCCTCTCCGGTAGAAGCAAGGCCGGCAGCCCGCGTTTCCAACACCCCGGCGGCTCCAGCGCACCTCTGACCGAACATTCGGCACCCCTCGCCGCGTCTCCGCACCGCTCGACCGGCTTCGGGGGTCCTCCAGCCCTAACCGGTGTGCCCTTCTCCGGCGAAATAATTAGTAAAGTAACTTGACAAACTAACTCGAAGAGGGTGACAATAAGGCGAGTCGGCAACATCCACCCGGTCGCCAGGCCGCATGGATTGCCGTCAACGGATCACGAGGATGGGATGACGTCCGGCACCTGCGGCTACCGGTGTGTATCGGGTTTCCGGGACAGGCGGTCACCGGCGCGGCGCGACGCCCACTTCCGACACCTCGAGGAGCGCGAGACGTGATAGACGGATCCGGCTCCTGGGCACTTCGCCTCCGCAACGGTCAGGCGGTCTTCGACGAGTTCATGGAGGCTGCGCCGTTCCCGATCTCTCGCGCCACCCTTGCCCGCCGGACCGGCTTGTCGAAGCCGACCGTGTCCGCCCTGGTGTCCGACCTCGAGGACGCCGGCGTGGTGAGCCTCATCCCTCCCGAAGCGTCGCAAGGCCGGATCGGGCGCCCGGCCGCGCCCTACGCGCTGGTTCCGGACGCCGCGGTGGTGGTGGGAGTGGACATGGGGGCCACCAAGGTGATCGTGGGTGTCGCCGACCTCCTCGGGCGGGTACTGGCGGAGGACCGTATCGAGACCGCCTCCAATGCCCGGGCAGCGGTGGACACGGTCGTGGGGTCTACGACCCGGCTGCTCGCGAGCCTCGGCAAGGGCCACCTCCTGGAGTCCGGGTGTGTAGGCGTGCCCGGCGTGTACCGGCCGCGGCCGGACAGGGTGGAGATGTCCCCCAACCTCGCAGGATTCTCCGATCTCCCGATCCGTGCGGAACTCTCCGAGCGGCTCGGCGTGCCGGTAACGATCGAGAACGACGTGAACCTGGCGGCGGTGGCTGAGGCTGAGGCGATGGACGACCGTGGTGGGCTCGACTTCGTCGCCATCTCGGTCGGCACCGGAATAGGCGCCGGTCTGGTGATGGACGGGAGGCTGTACCGGGGAGGACACGGCGCCGCCGGAGAGCTCGGGTCGATCGACATCTCGGGCGTGACCGACAACCGGGCGGGACGCCTGACGCTGGAGGATCTGGCCTCCGCTCCGGCTATCCGTAGGCGGTTCCGCCATGCAATAGACACCGGCCTTACCTCCCGCCTCGAGCGCGATGCCGAGGTCTCGGAGATCCTCCTCGCGGCGTCATCGGATGACGAAGCCGCGTCCGAGGCCCTCGGCATCGCCGCCGAGGCGATGGCATCGGCGGTGGCCTGGCTTTGCTGGTTCAGCGATCCGGCCCGGATCGTCTTCGGGGGAGGGGTGGGATCCAATCCCATATTCGTCGATGCCGTGCGCTCCAGACTGGGCGGTTACCTGGACGAGACGCCCGAACTGGTCGCTTCGGCACTGGGGAGCCGGGCTGCCTTCATGGGAGCGATCTCAACCGCTCGGGCCTCGGTGAGGACCACGTTCGTACGGGGCCGGTTGGGCCGATGAAGGCGAACCTGAGGTCATCGGCCGACGAGATCGCAGCCGCGGTCAACGAGGAGGAACTGGTCGGACTGGTTCTGGAGGCCGTAGGGATCCCCAGCGTCACTCCGCACGAGCAGGCCTTCGCCGAATGGGTCGGGAGCCGGATGGAGGAGGGGTCCTGGGACCGGGTGCGTCTTGTAGAGGCAGAACCGGGACGGCCCAACGTCTACGCGGAGACCGGCCGGGCACGAGGACGTTCCCTGGTACTGGCCGGGCATCTCGACACGGTGCACGCGGACGACTGGGTGCGGGAGTGGGGCGGGACCGACCGTTCCGACCCGTTCACCGGACGCATTGTCGACGGCGAGATATGGGCCCGAGGCGTCACCGACCAGAAGGCGGGAGTCTGCTCGATCATCGAGGCGGTTAGAGCAGTAAACCGGGCCGGATACCGCCTGTCCGGCAGCCTCACCGGACTGCTTGTGTGTGATGAGGAATCCGGTCAGCCCGGCACCGGGCTCTCCGTGGGAATGCGGGCAGCCGTGTCGCACCTCTTCGACGGTCCCGGTGAGGCACCTGACTTCGCCATCTACACCGAGCCGACCACGGGGGCGATCTACACCGCACAGATGGGTTTCCTGATCGCCGACGTGACCCTGACCGGCCGCTCGGCCTACTTCGGATCCCCCGAACTCGGAGTGGATGCGCTGCGGGCCGGCCACGCGCTGCTGAGCGAGCTATGGGACCGGGACGAGACCCTGCGGGTCGGGGAGGCCCATGACCTGCTCGGTGAGCGCTTCCTGCTGGTCACCCACGTCGAATCCGGGGGCAACATCGCTGTTCCGGGGGATTTCCGGCTGTCGCTCATCCAGAAACTACTTCCCGGTGACGACCTCGACCGCCAGGCCGACGCATTGCGGGACATAGCCGCGCAGGTGGCGGACCGCCACGGCGTATCGGCCGAGGTGGTCTTCTCCGCCTCCCGCGATCACCCGGTGGGCGGAACACCCGACGAGGTCCCGGCGGATCATCCGGGCGTCCGCTCGTTGATGGACTCGATCGAACACACGACCGGAGGACGCGCCCGGATCGAGGGCGCCCCCTACTGGTCCGAGAAGCCACTGCTCCGGGCGGCCGGGATCCCCGGCGTGTACTTCGCTCCCGGAGACATAGCTACCTGTCACACCCCATTCGAACGGCTCCCGATCCAGGAGTTGATCTCCGCTACCCGCACCCTCGCGCACTTCGTGGCGTCGTGGTGCGGAGTGGAGGCGCCAGGGAGAGGTCGGCCGGAGGAGGAACAATGAAGACAAGAACAAGGACATCGAGGCGGCGGATGTTCATTGCCACGATGGCGGTGCTCGGCCTGCTGGCTGCGGCCTGCGGCGGTGATGACGTAGCCGAGGAGACGACGACCACCAGGGCAGCGACCACCACCCAGACCCCCGGCACCACCGCGGCGCCTGCTGCGCCGGTGGCGCCTGTGACTCGGGGGCCGGGGGGTGAGTCGGCTACGCCGTCGGGTGAGATTGCGCTTTCGGCGGATGAGATCGCTGAGGTGAAGGCGGGTGGTTACACGGCTGCGTTGTTGTGGCATACCGCGGGTGCGTTCACTGATGCGGTGAGCCAGGGAGCTCGGGACGCGTTCGCCGAGTTGGGTATCGAGGTCATTGCTGAGACCAACGCGCAGTTCGACGCGGCGCAGCAGGCCAACGACGTGGAGACGGTGATGGCTCAGAACCCTGACATCATTATCAGCTTGGTTCTGGATCCGGTGTCGGGCGCGGAGGCGTTCCGCCCGGCTGTGGACGCGGGCGTGCAGCTGGTGTTCTTGAGCAACGTGCCCGAGGGATACGTGCATGGGACCGACTATGTCGGGGTGGTGACCGATGACCTGGCGGCGATGGGTATCGCTGCGGCCGATCTGCTGGCTGACGCGTTGGGGGGTCAGGGAAAGGTGGGGTTCATCTTCCATGATGCTGCCTATTACGTGACGAATCAGCGGGATCAGGCGTTCAAGGCCTGGATCGAGGCTGCTTATCCGGGCATCGAGATCGTCGATTCCCAGGGTTTGGCGGACCCGGCGGCTGCTGAGGAGATCGCGGCGTCGTTGTTGACCCGCAATCCTGACCTCAACGGCATCTACGCGCCGTGGTCGGCTGGGCCGGCCGATGGTGTGTTGGCGGCTTTGCGGGCGGCGGGCGCTTCCGATGTGGCGGTGGTGACGCTCGACTTGGACACGAACGTGTCGTTGGATCTGGTGGAGGGTGGCAACATCGTGGGGATCGCCGCTGACGAGGCTTATGCGCTGGGCCGGACGATGGCTCTCGAGGGCGCCTACGGCCTGGTCGGCAAGCCGGCGCCTCCCTTCGTGGTCGTTCCCGCCATCAAGGTCACCGCTGACAACATCGTCGACGCCTACCGCCAATCTCTGGCAACCGACCCACCAACCGAAGTCATGCAAGCCCTCGGCGAGGCGCCTGCTGCGCCGGTGGCGCCTGTGACTCGGGGGCCGGGGGGTGAGTCGGCTACGCCGTCGGGTGAGATTGCGCTTTCGGCGGATGAGATCGCTGAGGTGAAGGCGGGTGGTTACACGGCTGCGTTGTTGTGGCATACCGCGGGTGCGTTCACTGATGCGGTGAGCCAGGGAGCTCGGGACGCGTTCGCCGAGTTGGGTATCGAGGTCATTGCTGAGACCAACGCGCAGTTCGACGCGGCGCAGCAGGCCAACGACGTGGAGACGGTGATGGCTCAGAACCCTGACATCATTATCAGCTTGGTTCTGGATCCGGTGTCGGGCGCGGAGGCGTTCCGCCCGGCTGTGGACGCGGGCGTGCAGCTGGTGTTCTTGAGCAACGTGCCCGAGGGATACGTGCATGGGACCGACTATGTCGGGGTGGTGACCGATGACCTGGCGGCGATGGGTATCGCTGCGGCCGATCTGCTGGCTGACGCGTTGGGGGGTCAGGGAAAGGTGGGGTTCATCTTCCATGATGCTGCCTATTACGTGACGAATCAGCGGGATCAGGCGTTCAAGGCCTGGATCGAGGCTGCTTATCCGGGCATCGAGATCGTCGATTCCCAGGGTTTGGCGGACCCGGCGGCTGCTGAGGAGATCGCGGCGTCGTTGTTGACCCGCAATCCTGACCTCAACGGCATCTACGCGCCGTGGTCGGCTGGGCCGGCCGATGGTGTGTTGGCGGCTTTGCGGGCGGCGGGCGCTTCCGATGTGGCGGTGGTGACGCTCGACTTGGACACGAACGTGTCGTTGGATCTGGTGGAGGGTGGCAACATCGTGGGGATCGCCGCTGACGAGGCTTATGCGCTGGGCCGGACGATGGCTCTCGAGGGCGCCTACGGCCTGGTCGGCAAGCCGGCGCCTCCCTTCGTGGTCGTTCCCGCCATCAAGGTCACCGCTGACAACATCGTCGACGCCTACCGCCAATCTCTGGCAACCGACCCACCAACCGAAGTCATGCAAGCCCTCGGCGGATAGGCTGTAGACGTCCGAGTGTCCGAAGGAACTGCCGGAAGTGAAGGCGGTCCGTAAGCCGCTTCGAGCCGTAGCCAGGTCGATGCGGTTGCGGGCACGCCAAGGCGACGATGGCGGGTTTCGACAGTACGTCGTTTACCTGGCCTTCGTCTCGATCCTCGCCGTCTTCGCCCTGTTCCTGTGGGACGACGGGTTTCTCAGCACTTCCAACCTGCTGAACATCGGCCGCCAGGCTGCGCCCATCGCGGTGATGGCGGTGGGGATGGCCTTCGCCCTGGCGTCCGCGGAGATCGACCTGTCGGTGGGGTCCACGGTGGCGCTCTCCTCCCTGGTGGCGGCGGTGGTGGTGGGCGATCACGGGTTCCTGGCGGGTGCCGCCGCGGCGGTGGCCACCGGGGTCGTAGTCGGCCTGTTCAACGGTCTGATCACCGTCAAGGTCCGGATTCCCTCCTTCCTGGTCACCCTGGGCACGCTGGGCATCATCAGCGGCATCGCCCGCAACGTGAACAACCTCCAGTCGATGCCGATCCGGGACGACACCTTCTCGGCTCTGTTCGGCGCCGGCTCGTTGGGCCCGGTCTCGTCCCTGGTCGTCTGGACGATCATCGTGTTCGCGCTGGGCCACTTCGCGCTACACCACCTGCGCTGGGGCCGCCACGTCCTGGCCACGGGGGCGAACCGGGAGTCGGCTAACGCATCCGGGCTCAACACGGACCGCATCAGGGTCAGCGCGCTGGTGGCGAGCGCCACCGCCGCCGCCTTCGCGGGGGTGTTGCTGGCAGGACGGCTGGCCATCGGCCGCCACGACCTGGGCGAGAACGACCTGCTGACCGTGATCGCGGCGGTCGTCATAGGTGGCACCAGCCTGTTCGGGGGGCGCGCCTCGATCGCGGGGGCGGTGACCGGGGCGGTCATCATGGCGATGCTCAACAACGGGCTGATCCTGATGGGGCTGGAGGTGGCGGACCAGCTGATCGCCCGCGGCGTCATCATCATCCTCGCCGTGGCGCTCAGCATGCGAGCACCGCAAGAAAGTTGAGTGACGATGTTCCTGAGGACACTTCTGACGCGTAACCGGCCCTTCGTAGAGGCGGCCATCCGGCTCCACCAGGAGGGGAGCATCCCCGCCAACAGCTACGTCCTGGATCTCGACACGATCGAGGCCAACACCCGCTACTTCTCGGTCCAGGCCCACCGCCGGGGCCTCACCGTCTATGCGATGAGCAAGCAGTTGGGCCGTGCCGGGGGTGCGTTGGATGCGATAACCCGGGGCGGCGCCGACGGTTACGTGGCGGTCGACATGGCCTGTGCCCGGCCCATCGTGGCCGGCGGGCACAGGCTGGGCAATCTGGGGCATCTCGTCCAGATCGCGCGGGGGGAGACCGGTGAGGCGGCCGGCATGGCCCCCGAGTACTGGACCATCTTCTCCCGCACCAAGGCGTCGGAGGCCTCCCGCGCGGTGGCGAGGCTCGGACGGACCCAGGATGTGCTTCTCCGGATCTGGAACGAGGGTGACACCTTCTACCCCGGGCACGAAGGGGGGTTCCACATCGACGAGTTACCGGCCGCCATCGCCTTCGTGAACCGCACCGACGGGCTGCGGTTCGCCGGTATCACCACCTTCCCCGCGCTTCTCTACGACAAGGAGACCAGGAAAGTGGCCGCCACTCCCAACGTAGAGACCCTCGCCCGGGGAGTGGAGGTGGCCGCCCGCACGCTCGGGGACGGGGCCCGCATCGAGGTCAACGCTCCCGGCACTACGTCCACTGCGGTCCTCGATCTGCTGGCGGACATCGGGGCTACTCAGGTGGAACCCGGCCACGGCCTGACCGGTTCGACGCCGCTGCACGCGGTGGAGGAGCTACCCGAACAGCCCGCCGCCCTCTACCTCACCGAGGTCGCCCACCTGCACCAGGGCGTTCCGCTGTGCTTCGGCGGCGGCTTCTACGTCGACCCGGTCTTCGACCCGTACGGCGCACGGGCACTCGTGGCGGCCGCCCCCGAGGACGCGTCCACCGAGCCGGTGCCTCTCGACATGCCCGACCCGGCCGGCATCGATTACTACGCGAGGCTCCATCCACCGGCATCCCGCACCGTCGAGGAGGGGGACACGGTGATCTGCGGCTTCCGTGTTCAGGCCTTCGTGACTCGGGCCTGCGTGGTGGGATTGACGGGCGCCCGGACGGCCACCCCGGTGGTGTCCGGCGTCTGGAACACCCTGGGCGACCCGATACCGGAGCGGCAGGGATGACCTCTCCCGCCCTCGAGGTACGGAACCTGTCGAAGGCGTTCCGGGCCGTGCAGGCACTGGATGGCGTTTCTCTCGATCTTCACAGTGGACGGGTGACGGCGCTGCTGGGTGACAACGGGGCCGGTAAGTCGACGCTCGTGAAGTGCCTGGCCGGGATATACCAGCCGGACTCGGGCAGCATACGCATCGACGGGGCCGAGCATCGGATCTCCTCTCCGGATGTGGCCCGCTCGCTGGGCGTCGAGTCCGTCCACCAGGATCTGTCGCTCATCGACACGCTGAACGTGGCCGAGAACCTTTTCCTGAACCGGGAGTACACGCGCGGCGGGCGGTTCGGGTCTCGGTTGGGGTTGCTGAACAAGCGGCGCATGCAAGAGGAGTGCGGCGAGACCCTGGCCCGTCTCGGCATCGCGCTCCCGTCGCTGCGCAAGCCGGTCGGCCTGCTGTCAGGCGGTCAGCGTCAGGCCATCGCCATCGGCAGGGCGGTGGCCTGGGGTCAGCGGATCGTGCTCCTGGACGAGCCCGCCGCGGCGTTGGGCGTCGAGCAGGCCCGCCGGGTGCTGGACCTGATCCGGACGCTGCGGGACGCGAACGTGGCGGTGCTGCTCATAACACACAACATGGACCGGGTCACGGCGGTGTGCGACACGGCCGTGGTGCTACGACAGGGCCGCAAAACGGCGGAGGTCGACGTCAGCCAGGCGACGCAGGACGACCTGGTGGCTTTCATCACCGGCGCGCGGGCCACCGAGTCCCCGGCAGGAGAGCCTCGGGTAGGTTCGAGCCCGTGAAGGCCGGCGCAGGTCGGTCCGCCCGGTCCGGGAGCCCGTCCGCAGAGCACCCTCCCACACCGGACGGGCGCACCCCCCGGGTCGAGTAGTCCGGCTGCGAAGGACTGCGCTGCAAGTGGAGGTCATCGTCGCCTCGGACAGCGATGTAATGGCCGGCCGCGCGGCGGATATCGTCCAGGCGTTCCTCGCTTCCACTCACTCGCCGGTGCTCGGCCTGGCTACCGGCGCGTCCGTGCAGCCCCTCTACCGGGAACTGGTCCGCCGTTACCGCGAGGAGGCGTTCTCGTTTGCCGCGGCCCGAGCCTTCCTGCTCGACGAGTACGTGGGGCTCGATCCCGACCATCCGCAGCTGTACCGCAACGTCGTCCGCAGCGAGTTGACCGGACAGGTCGGCCTCCGACCCGCCCACCTGTTCTCGCCCGACGTCTGCTCGGCCGAATTGGAGGAGGAGTGCGCCCGCTACGACCGCATGATCAGCCGGGCACGGATCGGGCTCCAGATCCTCGGGATCGGGCGCAACGGCCATCTCGCCTTCAACGAGCCCGGCTCGGCCTTCGACTCCCGCACCAGGGTCGTGAGCCTCACCGCGACTACCCGGGCTGACAACGCCCGGTTCTTCGACACCCCGGATGAGGTACCGCGCCGCGCGGTGACGCAGGGTCTCGGCACGATCATGGAGGCCGGCCATCTGATGGTCATGGCATCCGGCGCGGCCAAGGCCGCTCCGGTGCTGAAGGCCCTGCGCGGCCCGGTGACAGAATCCGTGCCGGCCTCGATCCTCCGGACTCACCCCCGCGTCACCCTCGTCCTCGACTCTCAAGCAGCAGACGCGGTTGTGAACTGTGCCGGCGCACCGATGCGTAGCCCGACCAGACAGCAGCCGTAGGAGGGCTCGGACCGGTCCTGTCGTCGGCGGTTCAGGAGGGTGCTGAAAAAGACGGGGATAGCTTGGCCCACGATGCGTTGACCGGGGGTCTCATCGCCGGATAACGGGCCAACTCGACATTCTTCAGTACCCTCCTAGGTGACCACTTTCATGACCGTGCTGCGACCGGGGGCGGTGTGGACCCTGCGATATCCCAGCATGACCGGCCGGGCCGCTTCCACGCCGGTGTCCACCCGGAGGACGGGCGGGTCCAGGAGGCTTACCTTCTCCTCGCCTGCCAGGATCGTTACGTTGTCCTCCCCGACCCGGCTGACCACCTCAGGGCTGATCTGCTGGTTGCCTCTGCCGAGCAGGAAACCCTGGCCGCCTATCACCCCTAGGTAGATCGTGGCCGGAACGCCTGGCGACAGAAGGGCGACCAGTTCGGAGGCTGTGACGTTGGCGGCGACCATCCGGCGGTCGCGAACCACGTCCACTCCGGCCAGGGTCCCCTCCAGGTCCAGGTGGTCGAGGATCCGGGCCACCGTGGTGCCGGGTCCGAGCACGTAGAGATGATCGGGCGCCATTTCGTCGGCGAGCTTCTTGCACAGGCGGTCCAGGCTGGCGTCGTCCCCGAGCGCCGTGGTGGCCTTGCCCGGCTGGAGAAGGTCACGGACGAAGGGGACGGATGCTACCGAGAAGCCGGCTACGTGGCCCGGGTCGTCCCCGGCGTCCAACACCTCTCGCCTGGTCAGAGGGACCTTGTCAGGCGTCGCCAGGTAGCGGGCCGCCATGGCGCCGGCCGCCTCCGGCGTGTTCCCGAACACGGCGGAATGCATCTTGACACCGGTGGGGATGCCCACCACTGGAACCTCGGTACCGACCACCGCCACGATGTCGCGGGCGGTCCCGTCCCCTCCGGCGAAGGCGATCAAGCCGACGCCCCCCTCCAACATCCGGGCGGCTACCCGGCGAGTGTCGGACGAGGTGGTCGGGCCCGACCGCACCGGCACCACCTCCGGTAGGAACCCGGCCTCTCGAGCGACGGTCTCTCCCATGTCACAGCCGCCGGCGAGAATCGGCAGGTCTGGTAGGGCGTCCGCCAGCAACCTGACGGCCCGGCCCGCCCGCCGGTGGGCGATGGGGACCGCTCCGAGGGCGGCGGCCTGCCGGTAGGTGTCACCGTCGGTGCCGTGGAGGCCCACCGATCCCCCCATTCCCGCGATCGGGTTGACGATCAAGCCCAACCGGATGGGCCCAGCTTGCTCCATGACGCACCAAGCTAGTGGTCCGCCGGTGGAAGGTGCGAGATTGCGTGCGGTCCACCACCTGGTCCGCGGCGCAGGCTCCATCGGTAGAGTTAGGGGTCAGCAAGATCAGCGCGAGACCGAAGGTGTGATGGAGTGAACAGAGCCCACCCCTACATGGCCAACTCTACGGAGGAGACCAAGAAGCACATGCTCAACGCGATCGGCGCGGCCACCGTCGATGAACTGTTCGAGCAGATACCCGACGAACATGTGACCACCCGGCGGTTCGAACTGCCAGAGCCCCTCGTCTCGGAGGTGGAGCTGAAGCGACATATGACCGGGGTGCTCGGGAAGAACGAGCACTGCGAGGACAACCTCAGCTTCCTGGGAGGCGGCACCTGGCAGCACCACGTGCCGGCCATTTGTGATGAGATATGGACCCGCAGCGAGTTCCTGACCTCGGTGTGGGGTACAGGTTCATCCGACTTGGGCCGCAATCAGGCCTGGTTCGAGTTCGCCAGCCAGTTGGGGGAGTTGGTGGGGATGGAATTCGTGGGCCTGCCCGTATACAGCTGGGGCGCCGCCGTGGGCCACTCGATGCGGATGGCGACCCGGATGACGGGACGCGGCCGGGTCCTGGTTCCGGCCCTCATGGATCCGCAGCGTCTGGACGTGGCCCGCACGTACGCCGGGTTCCCGGAGCAGGAGGGCCACATCGAGATCGCCCATGTGGGTTACGACCCGGCCACCGGACGCCTCGACCTGGCCGACCTCGACAGCCGTCTTGACGACGGAGTTGCCGCGGTCTACTTCGAGAACCCCGCCTACCTCGGTGTGATCGAGGATCGGGCCGCCGAGATCGCGCGTATGGCCAGAGCCGCGGGGGCCGAGACCATCGTCGGCGTCGATCCGACCTCGCTCGGCGTGATCGTCCCGCCCTCCGACTACGGCGCCGACATCGCGGTCGGGACCACCCAGCCGCTCGGCATCCACATGAACGGCGGCGGCGGGGTCGGGGGCTTCATCGCCACCCGGGACGAGGAACGCTACGCCCGGGAGTACCCCACTCTTCAGGTCAGCCTCACCGACACCACCCACGAGGGGGAGCGGGCGTTCGGACTCGCTCTCTTCCAGCAGAGTTCATACGGCTCCCGGGAGGACGGCAAGGACTGGACCGGGAACTCGGTCTATCTGTGGGCGATCGCCAACGCCGCCTACATGTCGGTACTGGGACCGGCCGGCTTCGAGGAGTTGGGCGGAGCGATCCTCCGGAGGAGCCACTACGCGGCCAGGCGACTGGCAGCCGTGCCGGGGGTGTCGTTGCCATGGCCGACCGGCTTCTTCAAGGAGTTCGTGGTCGGTTTCGACGGCACGGGCATCCCGGTGGCCGAGATCAACCGGCGCCTCAGGGACCACGGCATCTTCGGCGGCCGCGACCTGAGCAGCGACTTCCCCGATCTGGGCCAGAGCGCTCTCTACTGCGTGACCGAGGTGCATAGCCGGGCCGACATTGACCGCCTGACCGCTGCGCTGGAGGAGGTGACCCGATGACCACCAACGGATTGAGGAAGTACCACGCCGCGGTCTGGGACGAGCCTCTGGTGATGGAGATGGGCGCCCCGGGCCGCAGGGGGCAGCTCTTCCCCGTGGACGAACCCGATCTCGACGGGGTGGTGGGTGACACCTCCGACCTGATCCCCGAGTCCCTGCGCCGGGGCCGCCCGGCCGACCTACCCGAGCTCTCGGAGCCCGAGGTGCTGCGCCACTACCTGCATCTCAGCCAGGAGGTGCTGGGGATGATGGGAATCAGCCTGTTCGGCACCTGCACCATGAAGTACAACCCGCGCGTTACCGAGGCGCTCACCCGGCAGCCTTTCGTGGCCGAGACCCATCCCGATCAGGACGTCGAGACCCTCCAGGGCACGCTAGAGGTCATCCATGGGCTCGACCGGATGCTTCGGGATCTGACCGGCATGGACCAGTTCGTGTTCCAGCCGGGAGGAGGCGCCGACGCCGCCTTCCTCCACGCCACGGTGACCAGGGCCTACCACGAGGCCCGCGGAGATCTGGCCCAACGGCGGGAGATCATCACCACCGTCCAGGCCCATCCATGCAATCCCGCCACCGCCGCGGCGGCCGGATTCGACGTGATCAACCTTCCCCTCGAGGAGAAGGGCTACGCGTCGGTGGAAGCGCTCCGGGCGGCGGCATCCGAGCGTACAGCGGCCCTGATGGTCAACAACCCGGACGACATCGGCATCTACAACCCCCACATCAAGGAGTGGGTGGACATCGTCCACTCCGTGGGCGGGCTCTGCTTCTACGACACCGCCAACTTCAACGGCGTGATGGGCCGGATCCGGGCCCGGGATCTGGGCTTCGATGCCTGCATGATGATGCTTCACAAGACCTTCGGCGCTCCCAAGGCGGGCGGCGGACCGGCGGTGGGCGCCTACGGGTGCTCGGAAGAGCTGGCCCCGTACCTGACCGCGCCGGTGGTGGTCAAGGGAGACGACGGAGCGTTCGCCATCAGGGTGCCCGAGCACGCCGGCAGCACGCAGGTGCGCGAGTACCTGGGCAACATCCCGGTCATCATCAAGGCCTACTCGTGGCTCCGGGCGCTGGGCGCGGCGGGGGTCAAGGAGGCGGCCGACCTGTCGCTGCTGGCCAACAACTACATGGAGACCCGCCTACTCCGGATCCCCGGTGTGTCCAAGGGCCTACCCCATCTGGACGAGTACCGGATGGAGATGACCCGCTACAGCCTGGGCGAGCTCACGGAGGAGACCGGGGTCACCACCGTCGACGTCGCCAACCGGATGGTCGACTACGGCGTGGATGCCTTCTGGATGAGCCACGAGCCCTGGTTCATCCCGGAGCCGTTCACGCCCGAAGCGGGGGAGATGTGGTCGGTCGAGGACCTTGACTACTGGATCGATGTCATAGCGGCCATCTGCGAGGAGGCACGCACCGATCCCGAGTTGGTCAAGACCGCTCCCCACAACCAGCCCATCCACCGGGTGGTCGGGAGCGGGCTGGACGATCCCGACCGGTGGGCCACCACCTGGCGAGCGTACCGCCGCAAGAACGGGCTCGAAGGCTGATCCGAGCGTGCGGGTCGGCGTACCGGGGGTCGAGCCTCCCGCAGAATCGGTCCGGCTGACCTTCGAGGGCCATCCGGTGGAGGGGGTGGTGGGCGATACGCTGGCGTCGGCGCTGGTCGCTGACGGCGAGATGGGTCTGCGCGAAGCGGTGGACGGAGGCCGGCGGGGTGTCTTCTGCGGGATGGGCGCCTGCCACGAGTGCGCGGTGGTGGTCGATGATCGGCCGGGGACGCTGGCCTGCATGACCGGCGTGGAGGACGGGCAGGAGGTAAGCCTGCAGCCGGCCGCTCCCGGACCCCCGGACGTCTCCCCGGGCGACCGACCGAGGCGTGAACTCTCGCCGACGGTTCTGGTGGTCGGTGGCGGGCCGGGAGGTCTCTCGGTGGCTTCGGTCATCGCCGGGCACGGGGTTGACGTGGTGGTCATCGACGAGCGCTCCAAGCTCGGAGGCCAGTTCTACAAGCAACCTCCGCCGGAGCGGGCCATCGACGATTCGCGGATCGATTCCCAGTACCGGGCCGGACGCAAGCTGATCGCTCGGGCGCACGAAGCCGGGGTCCGGTTTCTCAACGATGTCACCCTGTGGGGGGCCTTCGCGCCCGACTCGCTGGCCGCCAGGAGCGAGGACTGCGACTGGGTGTTCCGGCCCCGGCGGCTCGTGCTCGCGACCGGTGCCCACGAGCGACCCGTTCCCATCCCGGGCTGGACCCTGCCCGGCGTGATGACGACCGGGGCCGCCCAGACCCTGCTCAGATCGAGCCAGGTCGCCCCGGGGGAGCGGGTGGTCCTATCCGGCAACGGCCCGCTCAACATGCAGGTTGCGGCCGAACTGGTCAGAGCCGGGGTCGAAGTTGTGGCGCTGGCCGAGCAGGCGGATCTCCGGTGGTGGCGCAACCTCGGCAGCGGCGCCGGGATGCTTGCCGCAGCGCCGGAGTTGGTCGCCAAGGGGTTCTCCTACCGGACCACCCTGGCCCGGGTTCCGGTCATCGACCGCGCCTCGGTGGTGGAGATACGAGGCGACGAGCGAGCGGAGGCGGCGGTCGTGGCCCGCCTGGACGCTTTCGGCAGTCCGGTACCGGGAACGGAGCGGGAGTTCGCCGCCGACGCGGTCTGCCTCGGTTACGGGTTCATCCCGGCCAACGAGATCTCCCGCGCCCTGGGGTGCGATCATCGCTACGACCCGGGCTCCGGCACGCTGGTTGCGGTTCGCACAGCCACCGGGCGGACGTCGCTCGACTCGGTCTGGGTGGTGGGAGACGCCGGGGGGATCAACGGCGCCTACGTGGCGACCGCCCTCGGCGCCATCGCCGGCGGCGATGTCCTGGCGGACCTCGGAGCCGTGTCGCCCGACCACCTGGACCGAGCCTTGTCGCCCGTCCGCAAGACCCTCCTCCGGCACCGGCGCTTCCAGCACCACCTCCGCGGCCTCTATCGGGCGGAGCCACTGACAACCGAGTTGGCCCACGACACCACCCTCGTCTGCCGGTGCGAATCCGTCACCCTCGGCGAGTTACGAGAAGCAGCGGCCGGCGGCGCCACGTCTGCCGGTGCGACCAAGCGCCTGACGCGGGCCGGCATGGGCAAGTGCCAGGGCCGCTACTGCAGCCCGTCGGTGCTCGCCGTGGCCGCCGAGGCATCAGGACTGGCGCTCGGGGAGTTCTCCGGCTTCGCCCCCCAGGCCCCGATCCGCCCCGTGTCCATCGGCGAGGTCGCCGGGACTGCTATAGCGCCCGATTAGGAGGTGCTGAGAGAGACGGGGCTAGCTTGCCCGCCATGTCTCGACCCGGGGATTTGTTGCCGGCTATGGGGCCAACCTGGAGATTCTTCGGTACCCTCCTAGAGTGGCAGGACTGGCGACTGGAGGAATGATGGCCAAAGAGTTTCGGGGCAGTTACACGGTATCGGTCACTCCTTTCACGGAGGACGCCTCGGGCATCGACTTCGGAGCGTTGAAGAACTTCCTGGACTGGCAGCTGGAGGTCGGCGTGCCGGGAATCATCGCGCTGGGCAGCACGGGGGAGTTCCTGACGGTGAGCGACGAGGAGCGCCGCCAGATCGTGGAGACGTACGTCAACCACATCGATGGGCGCATGCCGGTGATCATCGGCACGATGAACGCCCACACGCCGAATGCGGTCCGCCACAGCCGCCAGGCGGAGGATCTGGGCGCCGACGGCGTGATGATCATCCCGCCCTACTACTACACGCCCACCGACGACGAGATTTTCAGGTACTACGAGGCGATCGACGCGGCCATCTCGATCCCGATCATGCTCTACAACAACCCGGTCACCTCCAATGTGGACATGTCGGCCAAGCTCCAGGCCAAGCTGTGTTTGGAGTTGGAGTCGGTGCAGTACGTCAAGGAGTCCAGCATGCATCTCTCCCGCGTGCCGGAGGTGATAGAAGCCTCCGGGGGCCGGATGAAGGTATACGCCGGTGAGTGGGTGGTCGACTCCTACCTGCTTGGGGCGATCGGCTACGTCAACCCGTTCGGCAACTACCTACCTCGGGCTTCCGGCCGTATCTTCGAGCTGCTCGAGGCCGGCCGTATCGACGACGCCCGGGCCATCTGGCGCCCGATCGACCGGATCGAGCACGCGATCGCCGAGGGCCATCCGACCTATGGCCACCAGTGCTACTCCAAGGCGCTCGCGGCCGCGGTCGGTCACCCGATGGGTGACGTGAGAGCGCCGCTGACCACCTACGCCGAGTTGGGCGAGGAGGGCCGCGAACGGATGGCGAGGCTGATGCCGCTGGTCGAGGAGGCCGATTCGCTGGCCGAGTCGTTCGGTCTCTAGTGGTCTGTCTGTGTAATGGCGGTGTGGTATGGCGTCGGCAGCGGTGTTCCTCGCAAGGCCCGCTGACGAAGGCGTACCCGCAGGGTACGTTGAGGAAGCGGAACGCAGCGACGGGGCGCCGATGGCCGCCAGAGCACCCGGTTGTTTCGCAGACAGACCACTAACCACTACCCCGCTCGCGCTTGAGTAAGTGGGAGGATCGGACTCCCCGGCTCGGCATGACCGTGGCCGCGGTCGAATAGGCATAGTCGGGGGAGGGTCGATCGGTGTCGGCTGGGCGATCGTCTTCGCTCGGGCCGGCCACGTCACCACGGTGTTCGAACCGGAGGGGCGCCGTCGCGGGGTCCTGGTCGAGGAGGTGAAGGTCCGGCTGGGCGAGTTGGACGGCTTCGGTCTTCTGGACGAGGCGCCCGGCGAGATTGTCGCCCGGCTGGCGGTCACCGGCGATCTGAGCGAGGCGATGGACGGCGCCGTCCATGTCCAGGAGTGTGCTCCCGAGTCCCTTCCCCTCAAGCTCGAACTGTTCGAGAGGATGGACGAGGGCGCGGATGACGCCACCACGCTAGCCAGTTCCTCCTCCTCCATGACCATCTCCGGGATAGCCGCCGGGCTTGCCGGACGCTCTCGGTGCCTGCTCGCCCATCCCGGCAACCCGCCCTACCTGATCCGGGTGGTCGAGCTGGCGCCGGCGCCGTTCACCGCCGGGGAGACGGTGGATGCGGCCCGCGAGCTGTTCTCTGCCGCCGGGATGCTGCCGGTCACGGTCCACCACGAGATCGATTGTCTGGTCTTCAACCGGCTACAGGGCGCGCTGCTCCGGGAGGCCCTGTTGCTGGTCAGGGACGGAGTGGTCTCGCCGGCTGATCTCGACCTGGTGGTGTCCGAGGGATTGGCCCGGCGGTGGTCGGTGATCGGCCCCCTGGCCGTCGCCGAGTTGAACATTCGGGGCGGCATCGTCGCCCATGCCGGGTTCATGGGCCCCGTATACGGTCGGATCGGGATGGAGCGCGGTCAGGAAGACCCGTGGGCATCCGACGTGGTGCAGCGGGTGGCCGAGGACCTGGAGTCCAGATTCCCGTCGTCCCGCCGGGACGATCAGGTGCTCTGGCGTGACCGGGAGTTGATGCGTCTGGAGTCTGATCGGCGCCGTCGGTCAGATTGACTGTGGTCCTCCTAAGGGCGGGCATCACCGGTTCAAGGTCGGTGCTTCCACGCTTCCGTACCGATGGGATCGTGAGAACGCGAAGAATAGGGGGTTCTAAGGCAGCGATTAGAATGATACGTTCATGGACATGGACGCCATCACCAACCTGCTGATCTCGCTGGTCGCC
>JAPPGV010000135.1 GCA_028821235.1 bacterium | reverse complement strand
CGAGTTCTGGGCCTTTGCGCTGGGATATGTTCTCCAGCCCCCGCCAGAAGGCTTCAAGACTTGGGAGGCCTTCGCCGACGCCATGAACCTGTCCACCGAGGACCGGGAGCGATACTCAGCGGTCATCGACCCTCACGGGATCGGATCCCGCATCCTGTTCCAGAAAGTGCCGGAGGGAAAGGCCGTCAAGAACCGCTGGCACTTGGACATCGACGTTGTGGACCCATCCCTGCCCGTCGAGGAGCAGAACCGCGACCGGGAAGCCATGATCGCGGCCCTGGTGGAGAGAGGCGCCACCGAGATAGAGCGTTTCGACGAGCCGGTGGGGAGGTGGGTGTTGATGACCGACCCGGAGGACAACGAGTTCTGCGTCCTGGGACCCTGAGCAAAACCGCCCACAAGTTGACAGGACCCCTGTCGGGCTACCGCCACCCGTAGGGAAGATGCTCCATCCGGCGACGGGGTTGCCCATCATGATCGGGAAGCGCTCTCCAGCGCTTCGCATGTTGATCACAGGGACCGGAACCGGAGTAGCTCTGCGCACGGTCAACCGCCTCGCGCTAGGAAGTCTTCTCCAGCCGCAGGGTCACTTGCTGCCCCGCCGTCCAGCCCAGGTTGATGCCGCCTAGGCGGCCCCAGCCGATGGACGGTGAGTGGCCCCACACGGTGAATTCCTCGGTACCCACATGGAGCGTCCATGAACCCGGGCCAAGCGCCTTGTCGAGCTGGAATGTGAATCTGTCACTGGTGCCATCGCGGTCGCCATCAGTATTGCCGACTGCGCGGATCTCATACCAGGTGTCCCCCAAGTGCGGGGGCATCGGTGAGCATGGCTACCAATGATGTTAGATCGCTCATATCCGAAAACCTGCGTCTCCTCTTGCCGAAGCTTCACAGGCGGGCTGAGGCGCGCATTTCGAAGGTGGCGATACCTAGCGTCTGCTCAGACGCACCGGCCAGGCACCCGGCGTGCTGGGTTAGGAGCGTTCCGAGGCGGTCTCGGGCGGGGGTTCTCCCGGGTCCGGTAGCCCCTGCTCGACGGCCCAGCGCCTCACGTCACCGAAGGCCTCGGCCCGGGCGAAGGGACCCTGGTCGATCCGCTTCTCGAGCAGCATGTTCAGCACCGCCCCGACTGCCGGACCGGGTCCGATGCCCAGGTAATCCATGACATCGAAACCGTCGATAGGCGGCCGGAGCGCATCCAACTCCTCCTTGGCGCGGAGCACCTCGATCCGCTCCTCCAGCTCGTCGATCTGCCGCTGGATCCGGCGGGCCCGCCGGTCGCTCCGGGTGGTGACATCGCACCGAGCCAGCTCGTTGAGCCGCGGCAGCAGCTCGCCCGCGTCCCGCACGTAGCGGCGCACCGCCGAATCGGTCCAGCCCATCTTGAAGGTATGAGCCCGCATATGGAGGAACACGAGCTCCGCCACGTCATTGACGATCTCGTTCGGATAGCGCAACTTCCGCAGGCGGCGGCGGGTCATCCGGGCGCCCACCACCTCGTGGTGGTGGAAGGTCACCCTGGGACCCTCGAAGCGGCGGGTGGAGGGCTTCCCTACGTCGTGGAAGAGGGCGGCCAGCCGGAGGACCAGGTCGGATTCCGTCTTGGCCATCACCGCCAGGGAATGGGCCAGCACGTCCTTGTGGCGGTGGTCCGGGTCCTCGGTCATGGCCAGCGCCGGAACCTCGGGGACGAACTCGGCCGCCAGCCCGGACTCGACCATCACGGAGAGGGCGGGCGCCGCGCCGTCGGCCACCACCAGCTTGGAGAACTCGTCCCGGATCCGCTCCGCACTGATCGTCTGGAGGCGCTCCCGGAGGCGCTCCACCGCCTCGAGCTCCGGCCGGTCGGGATAGAAGCCCAACTGCGCCATGAACCGGAACAGCCGGACCATCCGGAGCGGATCGTCCGAGAACGAGACGTCGGGACCGCTCGGTGTGCGCAATGTCCGGGTGGCCAGGTCGGCGACACCGTTGAACGGATCTACGAGGGACGGGGTGTCGAGTCCGAGCTGCAGGGCGATGGCGTTGACCGTGAAGTCCCTCCGCCCCAGGTCGCCCTCGATCGAATCGCCGAAGATGACCTCCGGATGGCGGCTGTCGGGCCGGTAGGTCTCGGCGCGGAAGGTGGTTATCTCGCACCGCACCCCGCTGCGGATCAGGCCGATCGTCCCGAACCGCTCGCCCACGGTGAACAGCTGATCCGCCCAGTCCCTGAGGAGCGGCTCCATCTGGTGGGGCCGGGCGCTGGTGGCGAAGTCGAGATCGGTCGACTTCCGGCCCAGCAGGGCATCGCGCACCGAGCCGCCCACGAGGTGGATCTCGTGGCCCGCGGCCGTGAAGAGATCGGCCAGCTCGCGGCTGATGCCGCTGTTCAGCCAGTTCAGGCGCTCGGGAACCATCTCGGATCAGCCGAGGTCCCACACCTTGGCAGCCTCCGCCCTCACCGCATCCAGGGTTGCGAAGGCGAGCTCGGAGGAGCGGAAGCGGTGCTCCTCGTCGGGGACGGCCATGCCGGCCGCGCCCGCCAGGGTGGCGCTGACCGAGGCCGTGATGGCGTCCAGGTCGTACCCACCCTCCAGGAAGCAGATGGTGCGGCCCGGAGGGGTCAGCGCGATGAGGGCTCGGGACATGTAGGCATAGTCGGACGCGAGCAGCCGCAGGCTTGCCAGGGGATCGGCCGCGTGGGCGTCGTAGCCGGCGCTGACCAGCAGCCAGTCGGGGCCGAACTGCGAGATCACCGGCAGGATCAACTCCTCGAAGGCCCGGCGGTAGAGGTCGCCGGCGGTTCCGGGCGGCAGGGGCAGGTCCAGGATGGTGGCGGCGCCCCGGTGGGCGGTCATGTCGACGATGCCCCCGGTGCCCGGGTAGAACGGATACTGGTGCGTCGAGATGTACAGGACGTCCTCTTCATGCTCGAACATCTCCTCGGTGCCGTTGCCGTGGTGGACGTCCCAGTCCATGATCGCCACCTTGCAGCCCCGCTCCACCAGCATGGCCGCCGTGACCGCCGCGCTGTTGAACAGGCAGAACCCCATCGCCGTGGCCGAGCGGGCGTGGTGGCCCGGCGGCCGCACCGCCAGAAAGGCCAGGTCGGCCTCCTCCTCTTCCAGTCGCCGGACCGCCAAGGG
>JAPPGV010000134.1 GCA_028821235.1 bacterium | reverse complement strand
GCGGAAGCGACTCCAGCTCGTCGAGCACCAGGGCGCGGGTGAGGGGGAGGTGGTTACCTCGTTCGGGGTTCCGATGGAGCCGGCGGCGGAGGTCCACCGTTCGGGGAAGGAGGGACCTGGCCTCCGGGAGTAAGGAGCGCACCGACCCGAGATTACACCCGGGAGGCAGGTCAGTGGTCAGTGTGTCCTGGCACCGTACGAGTTGTGGTGGATGATTTCCTCGAGCGGTTTGCGGCCTCCGGCCTTCGCCGGGCGTGAGGCCTGAGAGGGATATCCCAGCGCGATCGCGTAGCGGCAGCGCCGACCCTCGGGGATCTCGAGCACCTCGTGGGCCTTCTCGTTGTCGTGGAGGGTG
This sequence comes from bacterium, assembly GCA_028821235.1. Classification (NCBI taxonomy): domain Bacteria; species bacterium. The sequence continues at coordinate 3,213 of JAPPGV010000134.1, read as the reverse complement.
ATCGGGCAGGACACCATGCCTATGGCGGACGCCGCCAGCATGATGTTCTGGGCCATCCGGCCGATGTCGAACCCGTAGGTGCTGCCCTCCTGTACGAGGGCCAGCGCCACCGGCGCCTTCGACAGGGGACCGGCGAAACTGGCGCACCCCGCCAGGCGGTCCATCTGCCGGCGCTCGTCCACCAGGATGATGGACCAGTTCTGGCGGTTCTTGGCGCTCCCGGTCCAGCGGGCGGCTTCGAGAACCCGGCGGAGGTCCTCCGGCTCGACTGATCGATCGGCGTATTCACGGATCGCCCTGAGGCGCAGGATGGTGTCGTATGTGTTGCTCATGGGCGCCCACGATACCGCCGCTCCGCGGTAGCAGGGTTACGGGGCGCCGTGGCGGGTAGGCTGGCCGTCCATGAGCGATCCCACCCCGAGCCCTCCAGAAGTCGCTCGGAGCGGGAATGCTCCATCCTCCCAACGCCGCCTCCTTCTCTGGTCCGGGGCGGTACTGGCCGCACTCGTGGTGCTGGCCGCGGTCTTCTCGTTCGTGGGCGGCGCCGAGCTCGACCCGGACACGCCGGAGGGAGTAGTCCAGGACTACCTCCGGGCGGTGATCGCCGGCGACCGGCCGGCAGCCCGGTCCTATCTCGCCGAAGAACTTGACGGCTGCGGCACCCGATTCCCCCGGTACCTGGCCGACCAGGCCTTCCGGATCGAATGGCTCGACACCACCGTCGACACGGGCGAGGCCTGGGTAACCGTGTCGGTGACCGGATCCGACCCAGGGATCTTCGGCGGCGGTCGCGCCGAGACCTACGAGTACCGGTTGACCTCGGAAGCCGGCGGTTGGCGTATCACCCACCAGGAGTGGCCGTGGTACGAGTGCTCGGCGGACTCACCCAAACCCGGGCCGGAGGGTTGACCGTGGAAGTCGTCCTGGGCGTCCTGTTCCCGATCCTGGTGCTCGGCGGGGCCTTCTTCGGGCTGATCGTGATGCTGGCGCGCCGGTCAGGACGCGACATAGGGGCCACGCTCCGGCGCTTCTTCCAGCAGGGGATGCTGCTGGCCCTGGTGATCCTGGTGGCGACCGGCGTGACCGGGCTGCTGTCGGCGGCCGACCCTGACGTGGTGGCCGGCCCCGGCTACCTGGCCTTCATGCTCTCGTGCGTGATCGTGTGCGCCCCGGCCCTGCTCCTGGTGGCGCGCCGGCAACGGCGCCGCGCCGGCGGGGGGTCGGGGTTCTCGGCGGGCGGATACCTGGTCCTGGCCGAGCTGATCAGTCTGGTAACCGCCGCCACCGGCCTGTCTCTATGGGCCGAGAGCCTCTTGGAGGGCCGCTTCGACATCGCACCGGCCTCGGTGATGCTGGTCTGGGGCACGGTCTGGGCTCTGCACCATCGCATGGGGCGGTCGGGGCGGCGCCAGCATGGTGTCCTGGCCGGGTCGCTCATCGGGTTGGTCACCGTCTCGGTGTTCGGGGTCCTCGTCCTGACCTGGGTCTTCGAGCGGGCGTACGACGCCGTGGCCGGCGCGGTGATGCTGGTACGTGACGCCGGAGCGTTCCGGCAACCCTTGATCGAGCTGGTGGTCGGGAGCGCCATCTGGCTGCGCTACTGGGCGATGCTGGGGCAGCACGGCGAACGCACCACCCTGTGGCGGGCCTACGTGCTGCTGGCCGGGGTGGTCGGCGGGCTCTTCGCCGCCCTCGTCGGGGTCTGGAACCTCGCCTACCTGGCGCTCGACTGGTGGTTCGGGAGTCCGATCGGGCCGGCCGGGCCTCACTTCCGCGAGCTGCCGATGACGCTGGCGCTGATCATCGTGGGTGGGTTGGTGTGGAGGTATCACGACACGGTGATGCGTTCGGAACGCCCGGGGAAGCGTTCCGAGGTGGACCGTGCCCACGACTACACGGTGGCCGGGGTCGGACTGATCGCCACGGTGGGCGGGGCGGCGGCCGTGATCGCCGCCGCCGTCCAGGTCCTGACGCCCGCCACCGTTCTCTACCCGACCGATCGCTCCGAATTCGTGGCCGCCGTCACCGTCCTGCTGGTGGGGGCGCCGCTGTGGTGGCGCCACTGGACCCGTATCCAGCGGATCCGCGGCGCTGACCCGTCCTCCGAGGTGGCCTCTCCCACCCGGAGGATCTACCTGATAGCCCTGTTCGGGTTGGGAGGAGTGGTGGCGCTGGTCAGCCTGCTGGTGCTCGTGTACCGCGCTTTGGAGCAGGTGCTGGGGCCCGGTGTCGGCACCGGGACGGTGCTCGCCATCCGGTGGCCGCTGGCGCTGGTAGCCACCGTCGGGCTTACCGCCGCATACCACCGCACGGTGCGCCGGACCGATCTGCTGGAGATGCCGGGCGAGACCCGCCGCGAAGCTCCTCCCGAAGGGGTGAGGTCTCTGACTCTCGTTGCCCGGGACAGCGGCCTGGTAGCGGAGGCGCTAGCGGAGCAAACCGGCGTGAGGGTGCGGTATCTGGAACGCACGGACGGCCACGGGCATCTACCGGCCTTGGAGGAGGTGATGGAGATACTCGATGACCGTCCGGAACCCCATCTGCTGATCATCTCCGCGCAGGACGGCCTCGAGATCATCCCGTATGACGGGTGACACGACCCCGGGGACGGGTACCCTGGCAGGCTGTGTGTCGTAGCATCAGAACCCTTCATAACTTCGATCCGCCGGCCACGGACTAGGAGGTCGGCGCCGCCGCCTTGCAGTACGTGCGCAAGGTCTCCGGCTCGGCCCGACCGTCCCGGGCCAACCAGGATGCGTTCGATCGGGCCGTGGAGGCCATCGCCCGGGAAACCCGGACGCTGGTCGACGCGCTGGTAACCAGAGCGCCGCCCAAGAACCGGGAGGCGGAAGCCGCCAAGGCCCGAGCCCGGGCGGCCGCCCGCAGGCGCTAGCTTCCCGCACCGCCACTTCGCCGCGTTCTGTGACCGTGGTGGGCGTGTCGGTCCGGCGCCCCGACAAAGGGGTTGAACATGTCACAGCCCCGCCGCATACTGCCCGGCAGTCACAAACACCACCGGTTTCCAGCTATTCGACGTCGAGGGAACCGGAACCGGGATCAATTCGGGAGCGGACCCGCCGGGGGATAGCGGAACGCGTTCGGACCAAAGGAGGTGGTGGCTGGGGGATGGGCCCGCCGGGGAGGGCCGTGGTCGCGATGCTCCTAATGGGGGTCCACCACTTCTTCTGGTGTTTCTGGGAGGGTGTGGTGATT
>JAPPGV010000133.1 GCA_028821235.1 bacterium | reverse complement strand
CGAGCCAGGGTGTGAAATCCCTAGCCTCGCCCGGCCACACCTCGCGGATGTCGATAAGCTTGAACTCTCGTGGTGGACTCGGCGCCGTCATGCCCGAACAACCTACCCTCGACGTGACGGGCCGGCAAGAGCGCCCACCCTAACGGCCGGGTTCTCAAGCGCGCAGCCTCAGCAACTCGCCGAGAGGATCGCACTCCGAACTCAAACCAGGGAGAACAGAACCCAACAACAGAGGACGCGAAACCCCCCTCATACACCACATCCCTGGACGTGACCCTGCCGCCTCGATCCGCCGAGGGCGAGTCTGTATCTGGAAGGCGTAACGACCTCCTACGTGCCCGCGTCGTCCCTAGAGTGGGCGAACTCGTGAACGAGCTCGGCAGGCTGCCCCCCATAGGCCATCGGGACCGTGTCGTGGCTTTTGGCCCGGCTCGGCCGCACTAGGATCGCCGTGACAAAGGAGCAGCGGGAACGCTGACGTCTCCGATCGGAGACGCTCCGTCTATCGGTACAACGACGTCCATGATCGGCTTCAGCGTGTATCGAGCGCGAGCGTGTCGTGCGCGAGGGGCGTGAATGAGCGCGCCCACCGTCAAGCCCTCCGACGGCTCCAGAGCGCAGCCGCGCACCGCTCCACGCGATCGCCCACCTACAGGATGGCTGTGGACCGGCGCAGCGTTTGCGCCATGTGCCCCAATCCGGGCTGTTTGGGTGCTGACAGAGGTATTTAGAAGAACAACGTAGGTAGAAGTGGCCCATCGGGACCGCGCAGGTGCATGCGGGACAAGGCTATTTCACGGGACAGGCTGCCCCAGCACCGTGGCAGACGAGTCCCCCTACTGGAAGTCCTGCGAACGGCCCGACTGGTGTGGCAGCGGCGGCAGTACCTCAGACAACCCCTTGCCTGACGTTTGTGGCTGTGATATCCTACTGTCAGTAACGTCAGGGACGGGGGTGATCGTGGACGAGGCATCGGGCTCATCTCTCCGAATCCAGACATCCAAGATCGGGCTCGACGATGAACGCCTCAAGAGGCTCTCGAGCGAGCTTGGCGTCCGCGAGGGCAGCGACGAAGTGGCCTTGCTGTCCTATCTGTTAGATGCTTTGGGACCCGGCGATGCGCGTCTGCTGGACGCCGCTGCCTCTTTCGCGGCCTGTCACAACGCTTTGTGGGGGCAGGAAGACAGGCTGAGGGGTTTCCTGGGTCTGCTGACCCTGCGTTGCGAATCGGCCAGGGAGCTTGGCGCCGAACCTCGATTGGTGTTCGATTCTCTAGAGCGGTTGGTGACAGAAAGCACCCGGCTGGAGGGCGAAGCGGTCCGGACGATATGGCGCGAGCCCATGTTGAAGCCCGCCGCCGCCGCCGTGGCGTTAGGAGCGAAGCCAGCGAATCGCGAGAAGGTCCGGCGGTTGCGGCTGCGGTCAGCCCTACTGGGGTTGCCACACAGCAATGGCTTCCTGTATCCGGCCTTCCAGTTCGACACGCGGCGGCGCGACATCTTCCCCGAGGTGCGTGCGGTCAACCAGCGGTTGGGATCCGATCGTGATCCGTGGGGTGTTGCGTCCTGGTGGGTGTCGCATCACTCCCGCCTACGCGCCCGGCCCGTCGATCTGGTAGGGACCGGGCGGGCGGGCGATCTGGCGGCGGCAGCCGCCGCGATGGTCGAGGCCTTGGGATAGAGACGGGTTGTCTCCCAATCAAGCACCCCCGCAGCGTTTCGACGGCGCGCCCGAGCGCCTGTTGCTGGCAGTCGGGACACGCCTGACGAGGGTGCATAGCGTCAGGTTCGGCGTCACGGAGTTCAACCCGAACGTAGCCGTAAGCGACCTGAGGGGAGGCCGGTTCGACGCGACACCGGCTGACGAATACTCCTTTCTCTACGCCGCTTCCGATGACAGAACAGCCATCTCCGAAGCCGTGCTCCGCGATCTCCCCATCGACGAGCGGGGCGCTCGTCTACTGCCCCACGCCAGACTCTCCGACCTCCGTATCAGCTGGCTGCGGACAACAGTCGACATCGAATTGGTCACTCTCCGCTCCGGACGCGACCTAGCAGCGGTCGGCCAGGACACCTGGCTCACCGTCGCTCCGGCTGCCGAATACTCCATGACCAGGCGCTGGGCCGCAGCGATCCGTAGTTGGGCGCCCTGGGCAGCCGGCCTGACATGGAGATCGCGTCGCGAGCCGGAAGGCACCGCGTTCGTGTTCTTCTCCGACCGCTGCCCGGAGACCCACTTCGACGAACTAACCGAGAACCTCCCCGTACCCGCCGGCGAACAGAACCTCCACACCGGCCCAGCCCGCATCTACGTCGAGCAGCTACTCGTTCACTACCGAGTCGCCCTCACCTGAAGCAACCTCGAACTACTACCCAACAATGATATCAAACGCTAGGCCCTCTGACCGTTCCGGCGCATGCAGCCTAGAAGCCGGCCTAGGCTAATACTGCTGGCGGCAAACATTGTCCACCGCCTGTGCTCAAGCGTACTGGCCATCCTGATCGTCGTACTCGACTAGCCGCTGTCCGGTGTGGATCGCTACGATAACCGATACGATTAAGGGTGAATCCGGGAGAACCTTTTTTCTGTAGTGGTGCTCTAATGGGTTTCATTCATCAAGGGAGATCATACGGCTGAAACTGGGCGATACCACTCTTGGTCAGTTCTACGTCAATATAAGGCGGGAGTTCCGGGATCTCTTCGCTTTCGATGATAAACGCGAACCGATATTCTCGCTGGTAGAGATATTTGTTAACCTTGCGGAACCAGCGGCCGATCACCATGTCGGTAAAGTCCAAGAGTTGTTCTGGTGTCTGCGGTACAGGTTTGTCCTCAGCGAAATACTCTACTTTGCCCCACACAGAGCGTAACCGATGGCTCTTAATCTGGTTGGCGGCCATCCAGTGTTTGATACCACACTCGATTTCGAGCCTCAACCTCGATAGGTCAGTCGTTATGGTCCACACCCTGTCACCAGCCGCGAGCGACTCAACCAGTTGTTGCCACTGCAACATATCGTGTGGCATAAGCGAAAGACAAAGAATATAAGGCTCCCTTTGGGAGTCATCACGAACATCTATCACATACGGGTAGGTCCGAGGTTCACCCGGACGAACATCTTCAAGATCAATAACTTGATCACCATGATGCATCTGAACGTTGATCGGTATATTACGCAATGAGTACCTGTCATGCTGATCGCGATCCCATTCGGAACGGACGCTACCTTCGACTGTAAGTCTCCGCTGCCCTTCGTAGGGGTCCGCGATACCCTCTCCAGCCTTGATATCACGGAACGCCGACGCACGACGCAACCTGACCACTCCGTTGGTCACCGAAGGCGTATACCGCGGATCCCAGGCGCGCACCAACTGGATCATCAGTTCGTTACCTTACGCTCGTTGAAGAGACACAGCATCTCAGCGGTCGTAGACCGGTCTTAACTATGCCGGTTGCTTGGAGACTATTGTACAGAACTCAGGCCTTCACCCGCAACTCACCCGTCACAGTGGCCTATTGTCCCTCGATCAGGACTCCAGCCTCCTTGAGGGGTCTGTCTGGTACGGGTCGGACGGGCCGCTGCTGGCGGGTGTTTCTTTGGGGGGTGGCTAGGGAACGTTCCAGGGTGGTGAGCATGTGTATCACGGCTGGTGCTTCGAGGACGCGGTTGCGGGGGGTGCTGGTGGGTCGGAGTCTTAGGATGCCGGCGTCGACGAGTTGGGTGATGGCGGCTCGGGTAGCTACGGGGGAGCGTCCGATCAGCTGTGCTGCCTTGTCGGGAGTCAAAAGCGGTGCCCCTGGGAGACGTTGGACGAGCCGCTCGAGGGCTGATCCTTTGCGGTAGCGTCCGAGTTTGTGTTTCCACCCGTCGGTCAGCTCGCGGATTCGGTCGCTGTACTCCGCCGCTTCGGCGCATGCCCTCTGGGTAGCAGCTGCGAATACATCGAGCCACGGCTCAAGGGCGCGGTCTCGTTGGGGACTGTCCGCGGCGCCTTCGTGGCGGAATTCGGTGAGACCACCAACATAGGAGTCGGACCAGGTAGCGAGAACCAAGCTGATCGGCGGCACCACCCGAGGCGCCAACCCCCGTCTTTGCAACACGATATGGATCAGCGCCCGCCCGGCTCGGCCGTTACCGTCGCCGAAAGGGTGGATCGTCTCGAACTGGGCGTGAGCCACCGCTGCTTGGGTGAGCGGACTGTGATGGGTCGTGTTCACGTAGGCGACCAGGTCGTCCATCAACCCAGCCACTCGATCCGGGGGAGGTGGCACATAGGCCGCGTTGGTGGGGTTGAAGCTCCCTCCCCCTATCCAACCCTGCTCCTCCCGCAACACACCCCCCAACTCCGGAGTCGGGGAGCGGTCCATCAGCAACCTGTGAACCTCCAACAAGGCGCCTAGGGTGAGCGGGCCGGGCTGAGCAGCCACGGCCACGGCCCGGCGCATAGCGTCGATATTGCCCACCACCTCCGCCGCCACGCCATCTGTGACCGCAGCGCCCCTAGCGATCCGTTCCTCCGCCGCCAACACACGCCGGGGACCAACCCGCAAACCCTCAATCGCGGAAGAACCCACCGACTCCGCCCTCAACAAGAACCGGCTCACACCAGCCAAACCCCCATGAACATCATCCGAGCGGTTCAGAGCCCGCACCGCCGCCTCGGCCCGACCCACAAACGCCGCCACCGAACCCGGGATCAGCGGATCCCACCCCACCAACAGATCAGGCACAAACGGGTGTGAACTGCCCCGGGTTTGCCGGAGAGCGTTTTATTTGAGTGTTTCGAGGCCGGC
>JAPPGV010000132.1:6591-9353 GCA_028821235.1 bacterium | reverse complement strand
ACACCTCGACCGTCGGGAACGACGGCACCCGGATGTTCCGGAAGGCGGGCGAGAGCTCCTCACGGGCAGGCACGCGGGTGACCCGACCCTCTGCGTCGTAAGTCCAGCCGTGGTAGCCGCAACGCAACTCGCAACCGTCGATGACCTTGCCGAGGGAGAGCGCCGCTCCCCGGTGACGGCACAGATCCTCGAACACGCGGGGCGCGCCGTCGAGGCGGACCACCACCAACTGCTCTTCGAACAGGGTGAAGGCCTGGGGTTCGTCCTTGAGATCATCGGAGTAGGCGACCGGGAACCAGAAGTTGTCCCGCATCTCCTCGTAGAGCCGGTTCTCGGCGGCAACGTCGAGGTAGTCGCTGGTTGCGTGTCGGGTGGTCACGCTCGCCTCCTTGTGCCTAGGTTCTCAGTTCCGCTCGACTTCCCACACCGAGCAGACCGCGTTGACGATGTTCTGGTACCCCGTGCACCGGCACAGGTTGCCCGAGAGCAGATCCACCACCTGCTCCGCCTCCCGGTAGTCGTCGGGGTCGACGCTTTCCAGGGTCATCAGGAATCCCGCGGTGCAGAAGCCGCACTGCATGGCGTGGTTCTCGTGGAAGGCCTGCTGCATCGGCGTGAGGTCCCCGTCCGTGGCCAGGTCCTCCACGGTTCGGATGGTGCTCCCGTCGGCTTGGACGGCCAGGGTCGAGCACGAGCGGATGGCATCGCCGTCGACGATCACCGTGCAGGCCCCGCAGTAGCCGTGCTCGCACCCCACGTGGGTACCGGTCAGGCCCACGACGTCACGGATGAAGTCGGACAGCAGCAAGCGGGCGGGAACCCGGTGGGTCACCTGCGTCCCGTTGACCGTCGCCGAGACGTCGACTTCCCGCGAGCCCGGATTGGCACCCATCATCACACCCCCGTCCCGTTGCCGTTGGTTGCCAGCGCCGCCCGGACGCTCCTCACCGCCAGGGCGCCCAGCGCCTCCCGCCGGTACTCCGCCGTAGCGTGAACGTCATCCACCGCGTCGGCGCCGTCCTCGTACGCGGCGCCGTAAACGGCCGAGCCGTCGTCCCCCGCCGAGAAGCCGAGCACGGCTTGCTCGGCGCCGGTCATCCGGCGAGGCGCTCCGCTCACTCCGAAGCTGACCATCCGGGCTCCGCTAACGCTTCCGCCTCGAGTGGCCAGAGCCCCCGCCAGCCCCGTGATAGCGAAATCGCCCGACCTCCATGCCAGTTCATCCAGGAACGTAACGGTGTCTGCCGGCTCGCTAGGGAAATGAACCCCGGTAATGATCTCGCCCTCACCAAGGTCCGTCCAGAACGGGCCCAGGAAGAAGTCGCCGGCATCCACGGTCCTCTCCCCCGCCGGTCCCTGGAGGAACAGGGTCGCGCCGCAGGCGATCGCCAGCGCCGGCAACTCGGCGGCCGGGTCGGCATGGGCGATGCTGCCGCAGATTGTTCCCCGGTTCCTGATCTGGAGATGGGCTACATGATGCAGAGCCCGTCGGAGCCCGGGAACGGCATTCGCAACCTCATCCGAGGCCATCACCCGGCTCTGGGTCACCGATGCGCCGATCATGACGCCGGAGGGTCCGACCTCCAGCCGGTCGAAGCCCTCCACGCCGCCGATGTCCACCAGGAGGTCGGGCTGGGAGAGCCGGAAGTTCATGGCGGGGATCAGGCTCTGCCCGCCCGCCAGGACCTTGGCCGTCTCCGAGGTACCGAGGGCGGCCAAGGCGTCCTCCACGGTGGCGGGACGGTAGTAGTCGAACGGGGCGGGCTTCATCGCTCACCCCCTCCGGCGGTTGCCTCCCGTATGGCTTCCCGAATCGCCGAGGGGGTCACCGGGGTGGCCTTGATCTCCACCCCGAGGTCGGCCAGGGCGTCATCCACGGCGCCGGCGACCACCGCGGCCGGGCCGATGGTCCCACCTTCTCCACAACCCTTGACGCCGAGAGGCTGCTCGGGCGAGGGTGTCTCGAAATGCTCGACGGTCATAGCCGGCACTTCGGAACAGGTGGGATACAGGTACTCCATGAAGGAGGCGAAGAGGGGCCGGGCGGTCTCGGGGTCATACTGGAAGTGCTCGTACATCGCCCCCGCGATCCCCTGCGCCACCCCTCCGTGGACCTGCCCGTCGATGATCATCGGGTTGATCATGGTGCCGCAGTCGTGGACCACCACGTAGTCCTCGATCTTGATCTCCCCGGTGCTGATCCGCACGCTCACCACGCCGGCGTGGGCACCGTTGGACCAACTGGCGGCCGCATTGACCTTGCCGGACATGTCGGGAAGGTGCTCGAGATCGGGCGGCTCGAAATACCCCGACATCTCCAGGCCGGGCTCCATGCCCTGAGGTAGGTCCAGGGTGCGAACCCAAGCGGACGTAGCCACCTGGGACCAACTCACCGTGGGCGCCTCGCTCCCCGAAACATGGAAGCTGCCGTCGCTCAGCACCACGTCCTCGGCCGCTGCCTCCAGCAGGTGGGCGGCGATGTCCCGGGCCTTGGTAAGCAGCCGATCGGCCGCCATGAGTATCGATCCGCTCATCACGATGGCCGAGCGGCTGCCCCATGCCCCCAGCCCGTAGGGAGCCCGGTCCGTGTCGCCCATCACCACCGTGACGTCATCGGGGTCCAACCCCAGGGCGTGGGGCGCCCCCCCGGGGGGGGGGGGGGGGGGGGGCGGCGCCCCCCCCGGGGGGGGGGGGGGCGACACCCCCCGCCCCGGGCGGGGCGCCCCCCCGCGCGGCCCGGGGCCCCCCCCCCCCCCCACCCG
>JAPPGV010000132.1:0-6581 GCA_028821235.1 bacterium | reverse complement strand
CCGCGCGGGCGGGGGCGGGCGGGGGGGGGCCCGCGGGCCCCCCCCCCGGGCGCCGGGGGCCCGGGGGGGGGGGGGCGGGGCCCCCAACCCCCCCCGGGGGGCCCGGGGGGCCCACCCCCGGGGGGCCCGCCGCCGGGGGGGGGGCGCTCGTCTCGGTGCCCTGCCCGAGCGCGGTGGTACCGAGTCCTACCCGAGCGGAGCCGTCGGGATCGACCCGGAGCGTCGCCGAGTCGCCACCGGCCCAGAATCCGGTAGTCAGGTGGTAGGTAGGGGTGGTGGGCTCCACGTAGTTGGTGTAGCCGACCCCGACCCGGACGTCGGGATCCTCGGCGTACCGGGCCCGCGCCCGCTCGAGCGACTCGCCGATCATCTCGGTGGCCCGTTCGAAACCCTTGGCGTGCGACCCGGAGTCCACCCTCCCCCCGCCGTGCATCGTGTACGGCATCTGATCCTCCTGGAGGATCATGCGACGCCGGATCTCGACGCGGTCGGTCCCGGTCAGGCGGGCCACCCGGTCGATGATGCGTTCCATGACGAACATGCCCTCAGGGACCCCGAAGCCCCGGTAGGCGCCGCTGGGGGTCTTGTTGGTGACCACGCAGAAGTGATGCACCTCCATGTTCGGGAAGTCGTAGCCCCCGGTCAGGCACCCGCCGGTGACGAAGACCGGAGCGGTGCCGGGCATGAATATCTCGCCCGATCCGACGTCGCAGATGGCCTTGCATCGGATTGCCCGGATGGTCCCGTCATCGTCGTAGGCGACGTCCACGTCGTGGCGCTGATCCCGCGCATGCACCGCGGAGACCAGGTTCTCGAAACGGTCCTCGAGCCAGCGGACGGGGCGTCCGAGCTTGCCAGCTATCCAGGTCACTACCACATCCTCGGGATAGATGTGGGTCTTGGTACCGAAGCCGCCTCCCATGGCAGGAGCGATCACCCTGAGACGCGGCTCGGGGATACCGGTCATCTCGGCAATGGTGGTGCGCACGATGTGGGGGCTCTGCGTGGAGGACCACACGGTGAAGTAGCCGTCATGCACATCGGCCAGGACACCCCGGCACTCCAGGGGAAGTCCGGTCTGGCGCTGGCTCACGTAGGTGTCGCTGAACGTGTGGTCGGCCTCTTCGAAGGCCTGCGTCACCTCGGGCTTCTCAGCCGGGAAGTTGACCAGATAGTTGTCGGGCCAGTCGTCGTACAGCCTTGGCGCATTCTCGGCCAGCGCCTGGTCCAGGTCGGCCACGGTAGGGAGAGGCTCGAACTCGGTGTAAGCGGCCACCAGCGTCGCCGCGTCCTCCGCCACGTACCGGTCGGTGGCGACGACCGCCGCGTAGGGTGACCCCACGTAGCGAACCTGGTCCAAGGCGAGGACGGGCTGGCGTACCGGTTGGATGTAAAGGATCTTGTGAGGGAACAGGTCCACGTCCGCCAGGTCGGCGCCGGTGAACACCGCATGCACACCCGGGAGGGCGAGGGCGGGCGCGGTGTCGATGCTCACTATCCGGGCATGGGCCTCGGGACTGCGCACGAAGGCGACTTCGAGCATTCCGGGTAGCTTCAGGTCGGCGATGTAGCGCTGGCGACCCATCAACGGAGATCGATCCTCCCGGCGGGGCACCGCTCGGCCGATGTGGCTGGCCCGGTGGCGGATCATCGGGTTGATGCGCGTGGGACTATCTAACGTCATGTGCAGCCCGACCTCCTGACTCAATTCCGGATGGGACTCCGCTGGAGCGGATTATTGATGCAATCTAACATGCCAGCCCCCGACGTGTCCGCACAGCGGTGGCCTTGCGGCTCCGGTCAGCGCTCGCCCCGGTGATAGGGGATCGTCAGCGACAGCGGAACGTTGGAGCGGCTGCGGTTGAAGACCAGCGCCACGATGGTGAGGACGAATGGCAGTGCGAGCAGGAGCTGGTAGGGAAGGTCGACATCGCTTGCCTGGAGGGCGAGCTGGGTCGCCTCCAGGAATCCGAACAGCAATGAGCCCACCAGCACCCAGGTGGCCCTCCAGTTCCCGAAGATGACTATGGCGAGCGCGATCCAACCCCGCCCCGAGATGATGTCGGGGAAGAACAAGCCGGTCGATCCCAGGGAGAGGAAGGATCCGGCCAGGCCGGCCATCACTCCCCCGAACACCACCGCCACGTACTGGCGCGAGATGATTCCCACCCCGCGCATGTCGCACGCCTCGGGATTGTGCCCGACGCTCCGTAGCTCGAGCCCGTACTTGGTCCGGTAGAGGAACACCCAGACGACGGGGACCATCACGAACGCCAGGATGGTCAGCCAGGGAATGGGGAAGAACTCAAAGGGAGCCTGCATCGTCTCGACCGTGGGGATATCGATGCTCCCCTCGGCCTCGTAGATGGACCGGTACCAGAAGAAGGCCAGCCCGAGACCCAGGATGTTGAGAGCCAGTCCGGCGACAACCTGATTCACCTTGGCGGTTACGGTCATCAGGGCCATGATGAGCGACAGGAACGCTCCGCCGACCCCGGCCGCCACCAAACCGGCCAGGATGCTGCCCGTCTCGTTGGCCACATAGAAGCCCGCGAAGGCGCCCATCGTCATGGTTCCTTCGAGGCTCAGGTTCAGTATCCCGCTGCTCTCGCAGACCAACTCGCCCAGGGCGGCCAGAAGCAGGGGCGTGGCGATCCGCAACGTGGCCCAGAAGATCCCTACGAGGACAGCGCTGGTGAAGAGATCTTCCATGTCAGCCGGCCTTCCGGATCCGGTACCGGGACACCATCGCCGCGATCAGGACCAGTGCGAGCGTGGTCCCCTCGATCACGAACACCAGCGCCTTCGGAATGCCGGTCTCGTACTGCATGGCGGTGGACCCGTTGACGAGGGCGCCGAACAGTATGGCGGCCACGATCACGCCGAGCGGATGCAGGCGGGCCACCAGGGCGATGATGATGCCCGTGAAACCGATGCCCTCGGCGATGTCGAGCTGGACACGATGGTGGAGCCCCAGCAACTCCCCGGCGCCGGCAATGCCGGCCAGAGCTCCCGAGATGGCCATGGTGGCGAGGGTCACGGTACCCACCCTGATGCCCTTGTAGCGGGAGGCGACCACGTTGGAGCCGATCCCCCTTATCTCGTATCCCAGGGCGGTGCGCCTGATGAGCCAGTAGACCACCAGCGCGGCGATCAGCGCGATGGCGAACCCCCAGTGAAGGCGACTGCCGGTGACGAAGCGGGGCAGGTAGGTGGTGTCCGCCATCCGTACGGTCTGGTAGTAGAAGGTGTCGGGCGACTGCCAGGGTCCGGCCAGCAGGTAGGAGAGGATGTAAAGGATCACGAAGTTGAGCATGACCGTGGTAAGGATCTCGTTGGTCCCGTACCGAACCAGCAGCCCGCTGGCCACCGATGCCCAGGCGGCGCCCGCGATGGCGGCGAAGATGAACATCAAGACGAAGAGCAGCGGCGCCGGTAGCCCTCCCCAAAGGTCGTAGACGAACCAGGTACCCATAACGCCGGCGAAGAACTGTCCCTCGCCGCCGATGTTCCAGACCCCGGCCCGGAAGGCGATCGCAGCCGCCAGGCCGGTAAGGATCAGCGGTGTCGCCTGCACCAGGGTCTCCAGGGTGGACTCCCGGGTGCCGAAGGCCCCGTTGTACAGGGCGGCGAACGAATCGGCCGGACTCTTTCCGATGAACAGCACCAGGCCGGCGATGATGCCCACCGCCACCACGAGAGCGGCGACCAGCGTGACGAACTCGTGCCATGGGCGGACCACCAGCCTCTTCTCGAACCTCCATGCCCCGGATTGGAACAACATCGACAGCGGGTCCCGGCGGCGGCCGCCGTCCGGCGTCTGAAGCTCGGAAGGGGCTTGATCGGTCATGCAGCTGGTCCCGCCTCGACGGTATCGGCGCCGGCCATGCTCAGGCCGAGGGACTGGAGGTCGGCCTGCTCGGGGGTGGTCTCCGAGACGATCCGGCCGTCGTAGATCACCGCGATCCGGTCGGAGAGTTGGAAGATCTCGTCCAGGTCCTCGGACATCAACAGCACCGCTGAGCCACGCTCCCGCTCCTCGAGCAACCTGCGCCTGACGTACTCGCTGGCGGAGATGTCCAGCCCTCGGGTGGGCTGGTGGGCCACCAGCAGCCGCGGTTCCCCGGACAGCTCACGGGCCATGATCACCTTTTGCAGATTGCCGCCCGAGAGGGTCCGGGTGAGTTGGGACGCAGAGGGAGTCCTGATGTCGAACCCCTCTATCGACTCGGCGGCGAAGCCGTCGATGGCGCCCCGGTTGAGGACCCCGGCCCGGGAGAAGGGCTTCGAACGGTGACGGCCCAGCACCAGGTTCTCCTTGACCTTGAAGTCCATCAGGAGTCCCTGTGCGATACGATCGGCGGGCACGCTGGCCATCCCCAGCTGCCCGATCCGGTTGGCGGACATCTCGGCGATGTCCACCCCGCCTATCCGGATGGCGCCGGCGGAGGGTTTCTCGACCCCTACCAGGGCGTCGAAGAGTGCGTTCTGGCCGTTGCCGGAAACACCGGCGAGGCCGACCACCTCCCCGGCATGGACGCTGAGGGAGAGACCCTTCAGAGAGCCCCGCCCGGTGACGCTGGCGAGATGGATCCCGTCCACTTCGAGGACCGCCTCGCCGGGATGCGACCGCTCCTTGTCGAACTGGAACAGCACCTCCCGCCCCACCATCATCTGAGCCAGATCCCGCATCTCGACATCGGCCGTGTCGACGGTTCCGACCACCTTGCCGAGACGCAACACCGTCACCCGGTCGGACAGTTCCATGACCTCTTTGAGCTTGTGGGTGATCAGGATGATGGTCAGGCCCTCGTCCCGCATCCGGCGAAGGATCCGGAAGAGTTCCTGGACCCCTTGGGGGGTGAGGACCGCGGTCGGTTCGTCGAGGATCAGGACTTCCACTCCGAAGTAGAGGGTCTTGAATATCTCGACCCATTGCTGCTCCCCGACGGATAACCGGCCCACCTCGGCGTCGGGATCTATCTCCACGTCATAGTTGTGGAAGAACTCGTTAAGCCGGTCCTTTACCTCCGACAGATCGAGCCACTGGCTGGCCGAGGTCCCGATGACCACGTTCTCCACCACCGACATCGGGGGGACCAGTTCGAAGTGCTGGTGCACCATGCCGATACCGGCAGCGATGGCGTCTCTAGGCGTATGCAGCTCGAGCGTCTCGCCCCTGAAGGTGACCGACCCTTCGTCGGGCCGGTAGACCCCGTAGAGAATGTCGGCCAGGGTGGTCTTGCCGGCGCCGTTCTCGCCGAGCAGGCAGTGGATCTCGCCGCGGCGGATGTCGACGCTCACCGCGTCGTTGGCAACCACCCCAGGGAAGCGCTTGGTGACCCGATCCACAGCCAGGATCGTCTCAGTCACCGAATTCGCTCCCCTGAGGTGTCGGATTCATCGGGTGATAGGGCCCTACTCGGGCGGATCCGTCTTCAGTTCTACCCTCAGCAGCCCGCCCAGTATGGCGGCTTCGGCCTGGGCGACGCCGTCTTGGACATCGGCCGGAACCAAGTCGCTCATCTCTCCGAGTGACGACCCGCCATCGACCATCGAGGTGTAGACGATCCGCTCCATCGGGGCATCGTACGGAACGCCCTCGGTTGTATAGGCATACCAGGCATCAACCAGATCCATGAAGGCGGTGTCCCAGCGGGCGACCGCGCTGGTCAGCACCACCGGGGAGAGTCCGAGCTGATCGGTGAAGTGTCCGAAGCCGAACACACCGTCCGCCTCCTCGATGGCTGCGAAGGGACCGAAGCGCTCGGCATAGATCATGTCGGAACCGGCCGCGATCTGGGCGGCGGCGGCCTCCTGGGCCGTGGCAGGGTCGAACCAGCTCTCGATGTATGCCACATCGAAGGTGATCTCACCCTTGCCCATCTGCTGGGCCACGAACCTGGCGCCGTCTATGAACGCGTTGAGCGGACCGTTGACGTTGGGGAACGGGAAAGCCGCCACCCCGCTGACGTGGTTGGTCTGGGTCATGGCCCCGGCGATGATCCCCGCCAGGTAGGCGGGCTCGTGGATGAACACGTCGATCCAGTAGCCATTACCGCCGGTCGGCTCGTTGCCGGATCCGGAGAAGGCGAACAGGATGTCCGGGAAGTCATCCTTGACCGCGGCGACCGCATCCGAGTAGGTGCTGTGACCGACGATGATCTCGTAATCGCCGGTCTGGGCCAGGTCCCGGATCACCCGCTCACCGTCAGCGTATGGGATCTCCTCGATCTGCTCGAGGGTGATCGTCAAGCCGTGGGGAGCCTCGTCCGCCACCCGGTGGACCGAATCGATGAAGGTTGCGTACCAGCCTTCTTCCTTGGTGCCCAGCATGATCATGGCGACGTCCAACTCGGTCGGACCCATCGGCGCTTCCTCGTCGGGCTCCGTCATCTCGGCCTCGGTCGTAGCGGGCGCCGCAGCCGTAGTGGTCGGGGCGGCCGTAGTGGTCGGGGCAGCCGTAGTGGTCGGGGCAGCCGTAGTGGTGGGCGCCGCAGTTGTTGCGGCAGGTTCGTCGTCCCCACCGCAGGCACCCGCCACCAGAGCCAGGGCGGTCAGCATCGTCACCAGGGTCAAGA
>JAPPGV010000131.1 GCA_028821235.1 bacterium | reverse complement strand
AACCACCTCCCCCTCACCCGCGCCCTGGTGCTCGACGAGCTGGAGTCGCTTCCGCTCGAAGTCACCCAGCACGAGACCACCAGCGGGCTGGCGGCGGTGCTCCGGGGCACCCGTCCGGGCCCGACCATCCTCCTCAGGGGCGACATGGACGCCCTCCCCGTTCCCGAGGAGACCGGCCTGCCATTCGCCAGCGAGCGCGCCGGTTTCATGCACGCCTGCGGCCACGACATGCACGCCGCCATGCTGGCGGGAGCAGCCCGTCTCCTGGCATCCCGGCGGGACGAGTTGGCCGGCTCGGTGCTATTCATGTTCCAGCCGGGAGAGGAAGGTTTCTTCGGTGCCCGGCTCATGCTCGAGGAAGGCCTCCTCGACACGGCCGGTGAGCGGCCTTCCGGGGCCTTTGCCCTGCACGTGTCCAACCTGTATCCGTCCGGCACGGTCTGGTTTCGCGCCGGGCCGCAGATGGCCGCCACCGACGAGGTCGCTATCACCATCCGTGGCAAAGGGGGTCACGCATCCGCTCCCCACCTGGCCTTCGACCCCATTCCCGTGGCCGCCGAGATCATCCTGGCGGTCGAGACAGCTGTAACCCGCCGCATCAACGTATTCGAGCCGGGCGTGATCACCTTCGCCAGGGTCGACGCGGGCACCACTCACAACGTGATCCCCGAAACAGCCCGGCTGCTCGGCACCGTCCGGGCTCTGTCTGAAACCACCCGGACCGAGCTCCACTCCATCCTCCACAGGGTCGCCGGCAACGTCGCCGCCGCCCACGGCGTCGAGGCGGAGGTCGAATTCGGCGTCGGCTACCCCGTAACGGTCAACCACCCCGGCTACACGGCGTTCGTCCGCACCGTTGGCTGCCAGGCCCTCGGCGCGGACTCGGTCGGCGAGCCACCGTGGCCGTCGATGGGAGGTGAGGACTTCTCGTACGTGCTGGACGAAGTACCGGGAACGATGGCCTACCTGGGCACCTGCCCGCCCGGGCTCGAGCCGGGCCGGGTTCCGGGCAATCACTCCAATCGGGTCGTCTTCGACGAAACCGCCATGGCCGCCGGGATGGCCCTACATGCAGCGGTGGCGTTGGCCCACGGCCGGGGTGGATTCGCCGACGGAACCAGCGCATGACCGCGGACACCGTCATCGAGGAAGCCCGCCAGCCCGAGCGCAAGATCCTCGGACGCGGCTACCGCTTGATAGTCGAACAGGTTCGCCGGGCACCCCGGGAGTTCGCCATCGGGTTCGGATTCACCGCCGTCCACTCGGTGAGCACCATCGCCTTCTCGTACGCGATCGGTTGGGCCACCGACAGCGTTCTGATCCCCGCCGCCCGCCGTGGCGACGTGACCACCGCCTCCCTGGTGGTGATGACGCTGATCCTGCTGACGTTGGGAGCGGTGAAGGGCACCGGCCTCGCTGTCCGCAGGTACGCCGCCTACCTGGCCATGTACCGGCTGGAGCAGCGCGACCGGGTGGATGTCACCAACCGTTACCTGGAGCTTCCCATCGAATGGCACCGCCGCCACCCCACCGGCCAGCTCCTCTCCAACGTGGGCTCCGACACAGAGGCCGCCGCCCAGATCGCGGCGCCCCTTCCCATGGCCTTCGGGGTGATACTCATGCTGACGATCACCGCGGCCCTCCTCCTGCTTACCGACCCCTTCCTCGCCGTGGTCGGCTTCCTGATCGGGCCGGCCATCATGGTTAACAACATCTTCTACCAGCGGAGGATGCGGGTTGCGGCCGCGGCGGCGCAGCGCACCCGGGCGGAGGTCGCCGAGGCCGCCCATGAGTCGTTCGATGCCGCCCTGGTCGTGAAGACACTGGGCAGGGAGGAGATCGAGACCAGCCGCTTCGGTGGCCTCGCGAACCGGCTCCGGTACGACATGGTGCAGATGGGCCGGATACGGGCCGTCTTCGATCCCATCATGGAGGCGCTCCCCACCGTCGGCGTGCTGGCGGTCGCCGCGGTCGGGGCGTGGAGGGTGGACCAGGGGCTGATGACGGCAGGCACTCTGGTCACCTTCGCCTACCTCTTCCGTCTGATCGCCATGCCGATGCGTATCTTCGCCTGGCTGTTGGGCCTGTTGCCCGCCGCGGTGGTCGGGAAGCAGCGGATCAACGCGGTCCTCAACGATCCCGACACTTTCGTCTACGGCTACCACGATGGTCGGGGCAGCGGCGGCGCCTCCGCCACCGCGCAGGAAGTCTCGTACCTGCACCCGGAGACCGGGTTGAGCGACCTCGGCGACCAACCTGTAGATGCGGGTTCACCGGAGCTTCCCCTGCCCGAGAACGGCGACCGGCGGGGGGTGGAGGACATCTCATTCGTCACGCCCGCCGGCCAGACCGTCGCCCTGGTCGGCCCCACCGGTTCGGGAAAGTCGACCGTCGCCCAGCTTCTGGTGCGCCTGTTCGACCCGGACTCGGGCACCATCCGGCTGGACGGCGCGGCCCTCCCCGATCTGTCCCGGCAGTCCATGGCAGGCGGCGCCGCCCTGGTCTTCCAGGAGGCGTTCCTGTTCGATACGAGCGTCCGGGACAACATCACCCTGGGCGACGAGTTCAGTGATGAGGAGGTCGAGTCGGCCTCCCGCCTCGCCCAGGCCCACGAGTTCATCCTCGATCTCCCCGAGGGTTACGACACCGAGGTCGGCGAGCGCGGAGCTGCCCTGTCGGGCGGCCAACGGCAACGGGTAGCCCTCGCCAGGGCGCTCGTCCGCCACCCGCGCCTCCTGGTGCTGGACGATGCCACCTCCGCGGTGGACCCCGCGGTCGAGGCCGCCATCCTCGCCGGCCTCTGGAGGATCGACACCACGGTCGTGATCGTCGCCTACCGCCGCAC
>JAPPGV010000130.1 GCA_028821235.1 bacterium | reverse complement strand
GGGGGTGGGGAATTTCAGTGATCAACTCCGGGGATTTTCAATGACCATCAACAGTCTCTCTCGCAGCCCTGCGTCGTCTTCGCTTTCCTGGCCATAGCCGTGGTGCCGAGATTGCCGCCCGAACTGCCATCGCAGCCTTGGGAGTGGCGTCGATGGCCTACCAGCACGAGATGGACTATGACCTTCGGTCTCGCTGTCTACTGATACCCGACCATTCCCCTCAAGTCGAATTGGTGGGGCGAGACGGCTCGGCTGCTGAGGTCGTTGACATAGGCCGGTCAGTCGCACGGTGCCTGCTCGATCGGGCCGCCGATCACGCTGCCGAGCAGGACATAGGCTGGGAAACGGCGGAGATCAAGCTGGTACCGGCGCCGAAACTGATCAGTCTGATCAAGAGGAGTCGCGCCGTGTCGGCGGCCAAGCAGCCAACGGAGTGACCGTGTTCGCAATCGAAGTGAACTGCCTCACGGGCCGATTCACCGCGTCTACTCATCACGATCGTGGCCTGGCCGAGTGGCCACCTCATCCTGCCAGATTGTTCTCCGCTCTGGTAGCCACCTGGGCGGACTCGGACAATCCAGATCCTGCTGAACGTAACGCCCTGGAATGGCTTGAGGCTCTGGCCCCACCGTCGATCGTGGCCTCCCGCGCTGAGCCACGAGACGTGGTGACTCATTTCGTACCGGTTAACGACGCCACAGTGGTCTCGGCCTCCTCCTACCGGAAACGAGCCCACAAGGTTGACGACCTGCAGCGGGACCTCGCGGAGGTACGCCGGGCTGACGGCGTTGCAGCTAGGCGACGCGTGAGAACCCTGGAGACCGGGCTACGCGACGCGCTGAATGTCACCAACCTGGTGTCCGGTACAGCGAAGACAGGAATTGACCTCCTCCCAGAGGACCGTGTCCGCCAGGCCCGGCTGTACCCTTCCGTCACACCGGCCGAACCGACAGTGACCTACGTTTGGGAGGACGTACCCACCCCCGGCACGGGCGATGCTCTAGACGGTCTGCTGAATCGTGTGACCCGCCTCGGGCATTCTTCTTCGCTGGTCTCGTGCCGGATTTCGGCCGAATCCCCGACGCCAACCCACGTTCCGTCCGATCGGGGGAAGGTCCTGCGCTGGGTCAGAAAAGGCCAGCTTGAACACCTGGAATCCGAATACCGACAGCACCAGGGATCCCGGCCCCGCACGCTGCCGTTCACCGCGGTTCGTTACCGGTCAGTGCGAGACGAACGACGTGTCGGGGTCACCAGCTCTCTCAGTGCTGACACTGTCGGCGATTGGTTGATCTTCGAGTTCCGACCAGCGTCGCGGCGTCTTCCATCAACCCGGGCGGTTGAGATCGCCAAGGCCTTGCGGGCTGCGGTGTTCAAATACGCCGAAGACCCACTTCCCGAGGGATTGACCGGACATCGTGAGGATGGAACCCCCTCCTCCTCACCTCACGTTGGTTTCCTGCCGCTTCCGCACATTGGTCATGAGCACGCCGACGGACGCCTCATGGGAGCCGCCATCGCTATACCCGAGTCTCTCGACGGCAGAGCACGCCGGTCCGTCCTCCGGGCGATCGGCATGTGGGAAGAAACCTGTCGTGACAACCGGTTGGAGGGATACCAGCCGCTCGTATACCTAAAACTGGGAAGGGGTGGTCGCGTTGCTATGAGACGCCAAACCGGAACGAGCGACCTCGTGGCACTCAGACCAAGCGTCTGGCGCCGCCCCGCACGCCGCTGGGTATCTGCGACGCCGGTCGCCCTGCCGACCCATCCCGGCCCGCTCGCCCGAGGAACCGCCACTGCTAGGGCCAAGGCTTGGATCCGGGCAGAGGAGGCGGTCATCGCCTCCTGTCGGCACATAGGGCTGCCTGAACCCGTGAGAGTGGTGGTGTCGTTCGACCCATTCATCCGCGGGGCGCGGCCTGCCCAGCGTTTCCCGGCCTTCCATCAGGGGGACCACCGGGGTGGTGTGGCTCGTCGCCAGGTCCACGTTTCAGTGACCTTTGCAGAACCGGTCGGCGGGCCGCTGGTGTTGGGTGCCGGGAGGTACCTCGGTCTCGGGCTGATGCGCCCGTTCGATACGGAGAAAAGAGGATGACTGACCTGTCAGGCAGTGATTTCGTACCGTACTTTCAGGACGTACACGGCTACCCACCTTTTCCCTGGCAGGAACGCCTCACCGCCGAAGTGCTGGAAACGGGCAAGTGGCCGAAAGTCATCGACCTGCCTACCGGAACGGGCAAGACCGCCGTTCTCGATACCGCGATCTTCTCACTAGCCGTGCGACCCGAGATCTTCCCGCGCCGGGTGGTGTTCGTGATCGACCGCCGTATCATCGTCGATCAGGTTTACAAGCGCGCCCTCTGCATCCAGAAGCGGATTGCGATGGCACCTACCGAGGTGCTTCGGAAGATCCAGGGCAGACTGGGAGCGGTCGGTGAGAGTCGTCCCCTCGGAGTAGTCGCCCTACGGGGAGGAATCCCGATCGACAATGAGTGGACACATCGTCCCGATCTACCTTGGGTGGTCGTCTCGACCGTGGATCAATTCGGATCCAGGCTGCTGTTCCGGGGCTACGGCGTCAGTAGGAGGATGAGACCTGTCCACGCTGGCTTAGCTGGGAACGACTGCCTTGTAGTTCTCGACGAGGTACACCTGAGCAAACCGTTCTCACAAACCCTCACGGCGGTGAAGGGTCTGGATCGGGGACGTCTCCCGACTCGCTTTCACGTCGTTGAGATGTCAGCGACACCGGCCAACGAGGAAGCACGACGATTCGAACTCGAAGACACGGACCTCGAGGGGAGTGATGAACTCCGTAGACGCGTCATAGCTCCGAAGGTGGCTGAGGTTAGAGCGGTACCCGGAAAGACGAAACCGCCACATGTGTCGATTCCGACTCAGGTCATGCGTGTTCTCGCTAAGGAACTCCCCGAGGCGGTGCGCTCCGTCGGGATAGTGGTGAATCGTGTCCGTACTGCGCGCGACATTTACCGGACGCTGATCGAAGCTGGATTCAACGTTCACCTAGTTACCGGGCGAATGCGACCTATTGATCGGGCGAAGGTTCTGGGAGCATTCGCTGACGCGGTCGACCCAGACCGGACGGACGAAGATGAAGATCTCACCGTCGTAGTCGCCACCCAGGCGATCGAGGTAGGGGCGGACTTCAGCTTCGACGCACTCATAACCGAGTGTGCGCCGATTGATAGTCTGCGCCAGCGCTTCGGACGGCTCGATCGGCGAGGAACCTTCTCAGACCGATCTGGTGCGCCAGCCCGGGCATGGATCCTCGGGGTTCCAGCGACCCTCAATCCTAGAAAGCCTGACCCCATATACGGCGAGGCACTCCTGGCTACCTGGGACGAGATCAATCGACGGGTCGGCGCGAGTTCGGACGGCCTGCTCGACATCGGTCCGCTCGCGCTATCTTCGTTTCCGGGGGATGCTGCCGCGCCACGACCCGACGCACCCCTGCTGCTACGGACGCATCTGGAGGCTCTGGTACAGACGAACCCCGAGCCGATCGTGCAACCGTCTGTGGATTGGCTCCTGCATGGCATCGAAGAGGTCCGTGAACCCGACATGTCCCTGGTATGGCGCTGGGATGACTCCGCAGATGTATTGCGCTTGGTGCCCCCCCGACCGGCTGAGTACCTCCAGATTCCGATCAGCGCCGCGCGAGCGTGGTTGGCAACCGGAGTCGAGACCGACGTGGCCGACATGGACATGCCAGCCCACGACGCGGCTCTCGCGGTACCGCACAATTCGGAGAAGCAGCTTTACACCTGCTGGGCAGGCCAAGGTGACGGTGTAAAGAAGATCCCGTTGGGAGACATCAAGGCAGGTGATGTGATCGTTGTCAGCCCAGAACGCGGTGGTATCCGTGGAGGAACCTGGGATCCATCCTCGAACGAGACCGTGGAAGACGTCGGTGACACCGCTCAGTTCCATCACGGCACCAGGGCGACCCTGCGCCTCGATCACAGGATCCTCCGCACCGCGATCCGGCCGCCGGCGCCGGCTGATGAAACAGGAGAGGATACTCCTCGCCGCGACCGGATCGAACAGTGGTTGCACGAAGCTGATGACCTACCGATCTGGACTCGGGAGATAGTCGACCGACTGGGTAGGTTCCGGATCCGCACCTTGAGCACCAACGGTGGCAACGATACTGACTACTACACACTGATCGAACCTGCGGTCGCACCCGAGACCTTCGACGGCTCGGATCTGGCGGCTTCCTTCACCGGTGCGGGTACCACTCTGCGGTGCCATCTAGATGGAGTCGGGGACCGCGCAGCCGAATCTGCCCGACTACTTGGTTTTCCGAAGGAAATACAGGACGATCTTCGATTGGCTGGCAGGCTTCACGACATTGGCAAGGTAGACCTACGGTTCCAAAAGGGCTTGGTCGGAGGCGACGACGTAGGACTCGCCATGCTTGACGAACCGCTCGCCAAGTCCTACCCCGGGCGATCTCGACGCTGGCCATACCCGAGGGGGATGCGACACGAGATCGCAAGCGTGGCGATGGCCTTGTCCAACCCAGACATCCTGATTGGGGCATGTGACCGAGATCTGGTTCTACACCTGATCAGCACCCATCACGGGCACAGTCGGCCGCTTCCGCCGATCATTGACGATCCGGACCCGCAAAGGCTTCAGTTCACGCACGACGAGCATCCCATGGAAGCCACTTCGGACCTAGTGGAGTCTTCCATCGCACCGGACATGGCCGAGAGGTTCTGGAACTTGATCGAGCGATACGGGTACTACGGCCTAGCGTGGTTGGAAACAGTCCTCCGACTGGCCGACCACCGGCAGAGCGCTGAGGAGTGCACACGGGTCAAGGAGGGCTGAAGGATGACAACAACACATCTGACCGGGCTTTCGGGAACCAACCCGCTTGGGTTTCTGGCGGCTCTTGGAGTTCAGGTTCTCTTCGAAGGAGAAGATAAGCAGCCCCGCCTGTGGTGGACCGAGGACGTGATCCCCCACGCCGTCACCGACGGCCAATTTGACACAGACCGAATCGTTCGTCGAGCTCTTGAGATCTTCCCCATGTGGCTGAGTAGTTCTGCTCTAAGTCCGGGAATAGACAGGAAAGCAGACGATGATGCCAAGTTCAAACCGGATCAGCTTCGTCGCTACATCGCCGTAAACGAGATAGACGGAACGCCTAATCGAATGGCTAGCTGTCTGGTTGCTGAAGGAAGTTATGACGGACACGGCAATGCTAAACCGAGTGACTTGTACCTCTCGGCGGGTAGGGTGGCCTTCCTAAGGGATGCGCGTAGGATACTCGATAACGTTCGCGCCGAAGACCTTTTGGTCGCCTTGAGAGGTCCTTGGGAGTACCGCAGTAAGCTACCCTCATTGAGGTGGGATACGGTTGACGATCCGGACTGGGCACTGTCTGCTACAAAACCAGGCATAGACAAGCGAACCTGTCCAGGCGCTGAAGCACTCGCCCTACTCGGTTTCAGTTTGTTCGCTGTGTTTGGTAGGCAAGGCAGAACCCTCACACAGAATTGTGAGGGTGAATGGACTCAAGGCGGCAAGTTCGTCTGGCCACTCTGGAGTAGGCCTCTTCGCCAGCGAGTGGTTAGATCGTTGCTTGCCCATACGGTTTCGGAGGATCATCGAGCCTTCACACAGCGCAGCAAGTGGTACACAGGCTGGAGTATTCATTCCATTGTTGAATCAGATATCAGACGAGCAAAGAGAGCTCTGGGTCTCGGAAACATGGGGCCGCCACGGATAGTGTATTCAACTTTGAGTACATGACGGATATTCCCCGACTCATCCCGACCTCAATGGTCAGAAAATTTGAATACTGTCCCAGGCTGTTCTATCTGGAGTGGGTACGATCTGAGTTTGAGGACAATCCAGATACAATGCACGGGCGCTACAACCATCGAATTGTAGATGCAGGTGGGGGTAGGATGGGAGGCCCCCTCGACGATGACCCCGCCGGTAGAGTTCGATCCGTAGTGATCAGTTCCGAGCGTCTCGGCCTCATAGCTAAGGCTGATTTGATCGAAGGGTCTGGCGGATCGGTTGTGCCTGTAGAGTTTAAGCGAAGCCAACCGACTCATGGCCCTCAGTGGACCCCAGAACTCGCCCAGCTCTATGCGATAGGCCTCATCCTTCGCGATCAAGGCTATACATGTACTGAGGGCGTACTCTACTTTACGAAGACTCGGCGAAGAATAACTAACAGTTTTGATGATGCCCTGATGGATAAAACAGAGGGTATGATCAGGGCGATGCGCGAGGTAGCCGCCTTACCGATTGCACCTGCTCCACTTGTCGATAGCCCAAAGTGCGCCTATTGCTCCTTGGTAGGTATATGCCTTCCGGACGAAACCAACCTCCATGTCGAGAGATCCTCCAAGCGACCGAGACGGCTCACTCCTACGGACTCCGCGGCTAGGCCCCTCTACATCACAGAGCAGGGGGTGAAGGTCGGGATTCAAGGAGGGCGGGTCCGCGTGACCCGGCAAGATAAGGAAGTTCTACAGGTCCGGGCAATCGATGTGTCTCAGATCTCCGTGTACGGCAACGTCCAGTTGTCCTCGCAACTCATGAGAGCTGCTTTCAGCCGGGAGATCCCAGTCTGCTGGTTTTCGTACGGAGGGTGGTTTCAGGGCATTGCCCAGGGTTTGCCGTCCAAGCACGTCGAACTCAGGCGACGCCAAGCTGGTATCGCCGCCCAAGCCGGCCTACCAGTGGCGCGACGCCTGGTTGAAGGCAAGATACGTAACTGCCGTACCTTCCTGAGACGAAACACTCGCGGGGACACCGGACCCGTGCTCCCTCAACTCAAGCGCCTAGCCGATCAGGCCGCCTCCGCGGAGTCCGTGGAGTCCCTACTCGGACTAGAGGGAACCGCCGCTCGACTGTATTTCGGACGGTTCTCCGGCATGCTCAAGAATGATGACGTAGGCACCTTTGACGTTAACGGCCGCAACCGGAGACCCCCACAGGACCCCGTCAACTGCCTCCTTTCATACGCGTACTCCCTCTTGGCGAAAGACCTGACCGCGACTGTGCTCGGAGTCGGATTCGACCCATACCTGGGCCTCTACCACCGCCCTCGCTTTGGCCGTCCAGCGCTTGCGCTCGATCTAGCCGAAGAGTTCCGCCCGCTTATAGCCGACTCAGTTGTTGTCAGCGTGATCAACAACGGCGAGATCCGCTCATCCGGCTTCATCGTCCGAGCCCAGGGCGTGGCCATGAACCAAAAGGCTCGGCGCTCGTTCCTATCGGCCTACGAACGACGCCTCGATCACGAGATAACCCACCCCACGTACAGATACCGGATCACTTACCGTCGCGTACTGGAGGTGCAGGCCCGCATGCTCGGCGCCTACCTCTTGGGCGAGATACCCGAATACGTCCCGTTCATGACGAGGTGACCGATGGCGGGACGCAGGAGATACCTCGTGGCCTACGACATCCGGGAGGGCAAACGCCTCCGACGAGTCCACAAGACCATGAAGGGCTACGGATGGAGCCTCCAATACAGCGTGTTTATCTGTGATCTAGATTCGATGGAGCTTCTCGCGATGCGAACTGACCTCGGCGACATTATCCACCATGCGCTCGACTCGATAGCTATTGTCGACATTGGTGCCCCGGAAGATCGAGGCAGTGAATGTTTCCGGTTCATGGGTCTCGCGAGCCGTCTACCCACATCCGGTCCGGTGGTCATCTGATGCGAGCGGTTGGGTGACGACACCAAGGCGGCCCAGCGCTCGAACCCAGGTGGCATACAGTTTTAAGGCTCCTTGACAACCAAATCACGTAGCCTGATGCCCGTTGGTCGCCACCCCTCGCAACCCATGGCAAAGCCCCATGTCAGAGCTAGGTTATAGAGCGAGCGGGTCGGGCAGCGTCATCGCTGCCCCTCCATTGCGGCACCCGTTCTGGCTGCGGATGCAGAGCCCCCGCAAGGCGGGTCGGGCAGCGTCATCGCTGCCCCTCCATTGCGGCACCGAACACAATCGCCAGCGTCAGAATCCGGCGCGCGGTCGGGCAGCGTCATCGCTGCCCCTCCATTGCGGCGCCCACCTGTATCGCCGGACCACCGGTACCGAACCCGAGGTCGGGCAGCGTCATCGCTGCCCCTCCATTGCGGCTGGACGACCGACAGGGGCCCGGCGATCTGACGGTCCGCGGTCGGGCAGCGTCATCGCTGCCCCTCCATTGCGGCGCCGCCCAGAAGAAACCGCCCGCCCAGAAGAAACCGGGTCGGGCAGCGTCATCGCTGCCCCTCCATTGCGGCGTCGTTTGCGGGTTGGTGGCCCAAATGTCGGAGGTCGGGTCGGGCAGCGTCATCGCTGCCCCTCCATTGCGGCTCGTGGACGCTCATGCGGCGCTCGTTTATCAGTTGCGCGGTCGGGCAGCGTCATCGCTGCCCCTCCATTGCGGCGGGTATGCTCGGGCTCGGGCTCGGGGTCACCCAGCACGAGGGGGTCGGGCAGCGTCATCGCTGCCCCTCCATTGCGGCTGCGGCAGCATGTCTTGCTGGCTCTTCTTGATGAGGTGGTCGGGCAGCGTCATCGCTGCCCCTCCATTGCGGCAAGCAGCGGGCGGACGCCCTGGGCGTAGGGGTCCAAAGGTCGGGCAGCGTTTTCGCTGCCCCTCCATTGCGGCAAGCGGTTCCTCCGCGGGGCCGAGAGCGGTGGGTGAGGTCCCCTCCATTGCGGCCGAGGCCTTCCAGCGAGCCGTTGTCGGCCACGGTGGGTCGGGCAGCGTTATGGCTGCCCCTCCATTGCGGCGTCATTGCCGCCACGCTAACCCATTGCGCGAGGTCGGGTCGGGCAGCGTTTTCGCTGCCCCTCCATTGCGGCGTCATTGCCGCCACGCTAACCCATTGCGCGAGGTCGGGTCGGGCAGCGTTTTCGCTGCCCCTCCATTGCGGCACCGAGATACCGGCCCGCGGGTTCCTGCGCGGCGTGGGTCGGGCAGCGTTTTCGCTGCCCCTCCATTGCGGCTTGGGGAGTTGGTCGAAGCGGGGACTGGAGCCGTACAAGCTCGGGTAGCCTCAACGCTGCCCCTCCATTGCGGCCGGGCCTACACAGTGTTCCACGAGGCTCAGGAAGGGGTTCGGGTAGCTCTAGCGCTGCCCCTCCATTGCGGTAAGTCCTCCGGCAGGATCCGATTGCAGTGGGAGACGGCATTCGCGCAGCTTGAAACTGTCCGACCCTGGCGGCAACCGGGTACACCTACGGGGTGTGCTCACGACCGCCCCATCGGGCAGCTTGAGGGCTGTCCCTCCATTGCGGCGTGAAAGCGGGGTGTTCGTCGGCGATCACACCGGCGTGATTCGGGCAGCTTGAGGGCTGTCCCTCCATTGCGGCTCCCGCCCGAGGCATGAGGATCGTCGGCGGATTTCCGCGCCTCGCCACTCGGAAGGGTCAGTTACGCGGCGATGGCTCCGGGGGTGGGCCGGGGTCGGCGCCTACCGCTGTGGGCATTCCTGTGGCGGACCAGTCGGACCAGGAGCCGGGGTAGAGGATGCCCTCCGGGTATCCGGCGACTTGGAGGGCTAGGAGGTTGTGGCAGGCGGTGACGCCGCTGCCGCAGTAACTGACCACCGGCTCGTCCCGATCAAGGCCCATTTCGAAGAACCGGGCCGCCAGCACGTGAGCAGGCTTGAAGGTGCCGTCCGGGCCGACGTTCTCAGCCGTGGGCGCCGACAGGGCGGTCGGGATGTGACCGCCCACGCTGTCGATCGGCTCCGTCTCACCCCGGTAGCGCTCCGGTTCCCGGGCGTCTATTACCTGCGCGGCTCCCAGGCGTTCGAGGAGCTGGTCGCGATCGACGGTGAGGGTGGGGCCTTCCGTGGGCTCGTACGTCTTAGGGACGACGTCCGGTGGGTCCGTGGTTAGCGGATGGTCCTGGCTGGACCAACGGTTGTATCCGCCGTCGAGCACGCTCACACGTTCGTGACCGACGCTCCTGAGCATCCACCAGAGGCGGGCGGCTATGGCCCCGGGTCCCTGGTCGTAGACCACCACGTGATGGTCGTTGCCGATTCCATGGCGGCCCAGCAGATCGGCGAAATCGTCCGTGGTCGGGAGCGGGTGGCGACCGGGACCCTCGGAGGCTGCCAGGTCATCGTCGAGGTCCAGGAACATGGCGCCGGGGAGGTGATCCTCCTGGTAGCGGAGCTTTCCGGCGCCAGGTTCTCCCAGGAACCATCGGGTGTCCACGATACGGATGCCGGGACTATCCAGATTGCCGGCCAGCCAGTCACAAGTGACGAGGGGCGGGGTCGCGCGCTCGGCTTCGTCCTCCGCGTCCTCGCCCCCATCCTTCCGTCTCTCCGCGGTTTGTCTGACGCGTTCGGCGGCCGTACCGGCGACATCACGAGCAGCGGTCCCGACCGTGTCGACCAACGTCTGCATGGCGCTCTTCACGGTCGCCCGGACTTCCGGGTCGTTCGCGGTCGCCGCGAGCGCCTGGCCCAGATCGCGAGCGGCATCCACGAAGCCGCTCCAGGCCGAGCGGAGTTCCGCGCCGGCCGCCGGCCCTCCGTCGCGGTCTTCGCTGAAACCGGATCGCAACAGGTCACCCAACTCCGCGAACCCGGTGGAGCCTTCCTCCCACGAGCCCTCGGGCTTGGAGTGCTCTCCTTCTTTGCTCACGTCAAACCTCCCTGGTCCGCCGAGTCTATTCCTGCCCCATGGCTAGCCGGACGCGGGTAGGCCACCCTGGAGCGGCCCGCCTCGACCACCGCCGATTCATCTCGAGGCATGCCCGGGGCAGGGACCGGGAGCAACTACTATCTTCGGCCTATCCCGCCCGCCGGGCAGGACTCCACCGAAGACAGACCAAGAGGCAACGAGGCAAAGCATGACCGAAGAGCAGTACCCCCGACTCAGCGGCGAATGGATGACCCCCCGCCGGCGTTTCCTGTCGGCCCTGTACGGGGGCCGGGTCGACAAGGTCCCGGCCATGACCCTGAGTTCGGTGATCACCCTCGAGGCTATGGAGATCGCCGACGCCGAGTTTCCGGAGGCCCATCTGGACGCCGAGAAGATGGCCCGCCTGGCGGCCACCGCCCACGAGAACCTGGGACTCGACACGGTGATGCCCGTCTTCCACTCCCAACTCGAGGCCGACGCCCTCGACGCCTCGACCTGGTGGGGCACCAAGGACAACTGGCCGGCGGTCGACGATCACGTCCTGACCGACCCCGAGGACTTCAAGGTCCCCTCCGACTACCTGGAGCGCCGCTCGTTCAAGGCGGCCCTCGGCGCCATCCGCCTGCTCAGGAAGCGCTACCCGGACGTGGGCATCGTCGGCAAGGTCTACGGAGCCTGGTCGGTGGGCTTCCATATGGTCGGTATCGAGAACTTCCTGATGGACACCATCCTCGACCCCGACAAGATCCGCCGTTACCTGGAGGTCCTGCTGCCGGCGTCGATGATGTCCGCCCATGCCCAGCTCGAAGCCGGGGCCGACGCCATCATGTGGTGCGATCACGCCAACCGGGAACTGGTCAGCCCCGACATGTACCGTGACTTCCTCCTCGAGATGCATCAGCAGATCCAGGCCGAGGTGGGCGGTCCCAGCATCCTCCACTGCTGTGGCGAGACCACCGATCGCATCGACTACTTCGCCGAGGCCGGCTGGGACTGCTTCCACTTCGAGTCGCAGGTCGATCCGATCAAGGCGAAGGAGATCGCCGGCGACCGCATGTCCCTGTTCGGGAACATCAACAACCCGACCGTCCTGTTCAGCGGCACCTACGATGACTGCTACGAGGCCTGCATGACCGTACTCAACGCCGGGGTGCAGGGAGTGGCGCCCGAGGGCTCGGTTCCGCTCGGGACGAAGATGGAGGTGCTAGCCGCTCTGGCGGACTCCGCCCGTGACTATTCCAACGCGCACCGCCCGGATGGCCGGTTCGTCGTCCATGATCTGCCGCCGGCGGGCGGTGACGATGGCTCCGGGCAGTAGGTCGCCGGTCCGCTCACCCCTTGCTTGACCGACCGGATCGGGGTAGCCTTCCGGAGTGCTGGAAAGGTTTCCAGGACCGCGTTCCAACCGATGAGACGGGATTGATCGATTCGCAATGGCTCAGCTATCCGGTATAGCGAACGAGACGATACGGGCCGAGATCGAGGAGTTCCTCGAGCGGCCTGAGGAGATCGAACGCAACATAGAGTTGTTCAACCGCGCCTCTCCGGCCATGCAGGACATCGCCGCCGCCCTGATCGAGGGGGACAACGAGACTGTCGACCGGCTCACCACCGCGGCTCTCGCGGGCGGCGTGCCCGCCTTGGAGATCATGGACGACGGCCTGATTGCCGGCATGGGGATCGTGGGTATCAAGTTCCGGGAGGGATTCGTCTTCGTCCCCGAGGTACTGGTGTCGGCCCGGGCCATGAAGGCAGGTATGGCCCATATCGAGCCGATCCTGGCCGCCTCGGGAGTGGAACCGATCGGTACCGTCATCATGGGCACCGTCCAGGGCGACCTGCACGACATCGGAAAGAACCTCTGCATCATGATGCTCCGAGGCGGCGGGTTCACGGTGATCGACCTCGGCGTCAACACCTCACCGGACGAGTTCCTCGCGGCCGTCAAGGACAGCGAAGCCCGCCTGATCGGGATGTCGGCCCTCCTCACGACCACCATGCCCAACATGGCCAAGACGGTTGAGGCCTTCAAGGACGCCGGCCTCCGCGAGCAGGTGCGGTTCATGGTGGGTGGGGCCCCGGTGACCCCGGAGTTCGGCGAAGAGGTGGGGGCGGACGGCTACGGCAAGGACGCCCTGGCCTGCGTGTCGCTGGCCAAGCAGCTGGCGCTCGAAGTCCGCCGCTGAGCCTCTGACCCGAGCCACACTATGGCAAACGAGGACCAGCAGGCCTTCCAGGAGCGGCTCGACCGGATCGCCCGTATGTTCGCCGGCATCGTCAGCCACGCCGAGGTGTCATCTCGCACCCGCTGCCCCTACCGGGACCGCCACGACCTTTGCACCGCGCTGTTCCGGTGCCGAAACCAGATCCAAGCGGACAGCGAACCGGATCTGCTGACCTGCGGCCACGACGGAAGCTTCGACTACCGCACCGCCTGGGAGAGCCGTCCCCGCGCCCGGGAGAGGGCCAGCGCCAAGATATCCGCCATCCAGGAGGAGGCCGCCGCCCGCCGAGGGGACCAGACCGGGGAAGAGCCGCAGGCGTGACCGTTTCCCACCTGGGCACGACCAGGGACCTGCGGGTCGGGCGGACCATCTTCGACTACGCCGACGAGTTGTCGGTCGAGGTGCCTACCTCGTGCCTCCGCACCGGCCGGTGCCATGAGTGCGTGGTGGAGATAACCGGCGGCATGGAATCGCTGGCGCCGCGCACCGAGCCCGAGGGCTTTCTGCGGGGCAGCTTCAGGCTGGCATGCCAGGCCAAGATCGTGAGCGACGAGCGCCCGATCAGCTTCGAGCCGCTCCGCCGCCGTCCGAGGATCCTGGAGTCCAGCCTCCGCCGCCGTGATCCCGGAGAACGGCTCGACCCGATGGTGAGCAGGGTTGGCGACCGGGTCACGTATGCGGGCGAGGTGATCGACACGTACCGCGGGGCCATCCTCGGCGTGGCGGTCGACCTGGGAACCACCACCGTGGTGCTGGAGCTCGTCGACCTGGAGTCGGGCGAGACCGTCGCCGTCACCAGTTTCGAGAACCCCCAGCAGTTCGGCGGCAGCGATGTCATGAACCGTATCTCCTACGAGGCGCGGCGGGGCGTGGCCGGCGAGCTTCAGAACGCCGCCGTAGCAGCCATCGGTCAGGGCATCCGGGAGATGGTCACCCACCTCGGTAAGCGCCCTCCGCACGTCTACGAGATCGTGGTGGCCGCCAACTCCACCATGCGGGACATCTTGTTCGGCATCGATGTCCAGAGCATCGGCCAGAAGCCATACAAGTCCCTCATCGAGCACGAGTACCGGGACGGTCGGCGCCCGCACACCGCCGTGCTGGCCCTGAGCCGCGATCTGGGCCTGCGCGCCAACCGCCGCGCCCGTGTCTACGGCCTGCCGCTCATCGCCAGCCATGTGGGTGCTGACGCGGTGGCGTGCCTCGAGACCGTCAGCTTGGGCCGGACCGGGGAGACCGAGATGCTGGTTGACATCGGTACCAACACCGAGGTCGTGCTCCACCATCGGGGCCGTCTCTACGCGGCCTCCTGCCCGGCGGGACCGGCCTTCGAGGGGGGATTGGTCACCTACGGTATGAGGGCGTACGACGGGGCCATCGAGTCGATCCGCTTGGACCGCGACGGATCGGCCGGCTCCTACCGGACCATCGGCGACGCTCCGGCGTCGGGCATCTGCGGCTCAGGGCTCACCGACCTGCTGGCCGAGCTTCGCCGCCTGGAACTGATGACCCCGCTGGGCGTCTTCACCAGCGACCGCAGGCTGGCCGCCATCGACCTGGTGCCCGACCGGGGCATCACCTTCTCGAGGCGTGATATCGGGAACCTCGCCCAGGCCAAGGCCGCCAACTATTGCGGCCAGTTCATCGTGATGCGCACTGCCGGGGTCACGCCATCCGGTATCGACCGCCTCTACCTGGCGGGAGGGTTCGCCAGCTACCTGAACGTCCCCAACGCGATCGAGATCGGCCTCATCGCGCCCGTGCCCGAGGAGCGGGTGGTCAAGGTGGGGAACGCGTCTATCGAGGGAGCGCGTGCGCTGCTTCTGGACAGGACCAGACGTCCCCGGGCCGAGGAACTGGCCAAGCGGGTGACGCATCTCGAACTCGAGACCACCCCCGACTTCTTCGAGATCTTCGTGGAGGGATGCCAGATGAAGCCCATGCCCGACACCCTCCCGCCGGCCCCCGAGGGCGGGAGCCCGGCGGCTTCCGAGTTGGTGATGCGATGAAGCAACCGAGGTTCGTCGTCATCGGCGAGAACGTCCATACCAGCCGCATCGTCCTGCGGAAGGGCAAGCGCTTCGCCGTTGAGAACGGCGTGGAGGGCGTCACCTTCGAGACCCTCGACGGGGAGTCCGGGCTGCTCCCGATCTCCGACGCCATGCGGGCCACCAAAGCCTATGACGAGGGCCGGATCAAGCACATCGCCCTGGCGGTGGATGCAGCCATGGGGAGAGGAGGCGACCCGGACCTGGGCCTCGAGTACCTGCGCCGGGTGGTGGCCGATCAGGAACGGACCGGCGCCCACTACCTGGACGTGAACGTAGACGAGATCTCCCTCCGGACAGGCGAGCAGCGGGCCGCCATGGAGTGGTTGGTCGGTTACGTCGGCTCGCTGACTGCTCTCCCTATCTCGGTGGACTCCTCCGACATCACCGTTATCGAGGCCGGGCTGGCCGCCGCTCGCCGATCCGGCGACGCCTCACCGATCCTCAACTCGGCCTCCCTGGAGCGGACCGAGGCCGTGGAGCTCGCGGTCGAGTACGGCGCCAGGGCGATCGTCACCGCGGCCGGGGCGGACGGCATGCCGTCGAGCGCCGGGGAGCGGATCGACAACGCCTCCCGGATGGTGGAGAGGGCGCTAGGTGCGGGCCTTCGTATCGGTGACCTGTTCGTGGATCCGCTCGTGTTCCCCATCTCGGTGGACAGCAGCTTCGGGCTGCACACCCTGGAGGCGATCCGCACCCTCCGAGAGCGCTACGGGCCAGAGATCCACATCACCGGGGGCATGAGCAACGTCTCGTTCGGCATACCCGCCCGCAAGTTGATGAACGCCGCCTTCATCAACCTGGCCGTAGAAGCGGGTGCGGACAGCGGCATCATCGATCCGGTAATGAACCCGCCGGCCGCGGTCTTCTCGGTGGATCGCGACTCCGAGGCCTACGGTCTGGCCGAGGACACCCTGTTGGGCCGCGACGAGATGTGTATGAACTACATCATGGCCTGGAGGAAGGGCCGTCTCGACACACCGGTCGGATAGCCCCCGCTAGATGATTGGGTCCATCGGCCAGGGTCCAGTTTTTCTTACTACCGACTAATAACTAGCAACTAGCCTTCCAGGCACTCCCGAATGGCGGCGGCCGCGGCGTTGGCGCCGCACATCCCGTGGACGCCGGGTCCGGGCGGGGTGGCCGCCGAGCACAGGAACACGCCCGGGATACCTGTCCGGTAGGGGTTGCGGAACGGGCCCGGACGGCCCAGCACCCGGCTGACGTTGTACGCGCCCGTGGCGGTGTCGCCTGCCAGGTAGTTGGGGTTGTAGGACTCGAAGTCGTGGGGTGTGGTGACCCGCGCCGCCAGGACCAGGTCGGAAAAACCGGGCGCGAAACGCTCGATCTGGTGCTCTACCCGGTCCCTTACCGGCTCGGTGCTGCCCAAGGGCACGTGGGTGTAGACCCAGGCGGTGTGTTTGCCCTCCGGCGCCCGGGCCGGATCGAAGAGGCTCTGCTGGCCGACCAGCACGAAGGGGCGATCCGGGATGGCGCCGTCCGCGACCGATCTCTCCGCCCCGGCGATCTCCTCGTAGGTTGCTCCCAGGTGCACGGTCCCGGCTCGACGGCACTCCGGCGCGGTCCACGGGATCGGGCCGTCCAGTGCGTAGTCGATCTTGTAGGAGGCCGCGCCGCTCCGGTAGCGGCGGATCCGGCGGTGGGCGGCGCGGCCGAGCGCTCGGCGGCCGTAGACGGCAACCAGCGCCCGGGGATGGGTGTCGAACAGGACCGCCCTCGTATCCGGGATGTCCGAGGGCGTCCTGACCGGGTGTCCGATCCGTATCGACCCGCCCAACCCTTCGAGGTAGCGGGCGAGGGCGCGACCGATCGCCTCAGAGCCACCCTCCGCGATCGGCCATCCGCCGACATGGGCCAGGGCGCCCAGCACCAGGCCGATGCCGGCGGTGCCCGGAGTCCCCAACGGAGCCATGGCGTGGGCGGCCAACCCGGCGAAGAGGGCTCGGCCGGCGGGGGTACGGAACCGCCGGGCGAAGGTGGCCGCCGGAAGGGCCGCCCGGATCGCGCCGGCCGCAGGCAGGGGCCGTCTGGCCAGGGGCTTCATCGTCCGTGCCGCGAAGTCATCCCAGCCGGCGGCGATCCATCCAACGGCCTGTCGCCACCTGTCCGAGTCGGCGCCGAGGTTGTAGCAGGTCCGGTCCAGCGAGTGCCACAGCGCCGCCGCGCCGCCGGTGTCGAAGGGGTGGGCCAGCTGGATCTCCGGCGCGATCCAGCGGAGCCCGTGCCGTTCCAGGGGTAGCCGGTCGAAGAGCGGCGAGGCCGCGCCCAACGGATGGAAGCCGGAGCACACGTCGTGCCGGAAGCCCGGAAGCGTCAACTCCTCGGTTCGGGTGCCCCCGCCGATGGTCCGAGCGGCCTCCAGCACCACCACCCGGTGCTCGCGTTCCGCCAGCAGGACGGCCGCGGCCAGCCCGTTGGGTCCCGAGCCGACGACTACCGCGTCGTAGGCGGCCATGATCAGCTGACGGTGCCGTCCGCTGTCTGGGAGGGCTGGTTGCGCTCGGGTGTCGACCGCAGGATCAGGTAGCCGAGCACCCCGGCGAGGATCGAGCCCGTGAAGATACCGATCTTGGAGAGATCGACGATCGTATGGTCCGTGAAGGCCAGTTCTCCGATGAAGAGGGCCACCGTGAATCCGATCCCGGCCAGCGTCGCGGTGCCGATCATGTGCCGCCATCCGATACCCGTGGGCAGGCGGCCCCAACCCAGCTTGACCACCAGCCAGGCGAAACCCGTCACGCCGATCGCCTTCCCGGCCACCAGGCCGATCGCCACCCCGAGCGCGACCCTCGAGGTGATGGAATCGATGAGGTCGATCCCCGCCAGCGACACGCCCGCGTTGGCCAGCGCGAATACCGGAACGATCACGAAGGCGCTCCAGTTGTGGAGCAGGTGCATGAGGCGGGACAGCGGGGAGATGGATTCCCTCGCCACGTCCGCGAGCTGCCGCGCCTCGTACTCGACCTTTTCCTGGAACCCCGGCTCGGTGGAGTGGGTCGGGAAGATGTCGACGATCTCCCGCGCGGCACGGTCGAATTCGTGGTTGTCGTACAGAGGGCGGGAGGGGGTGAGGAAGCCAAGGATCACGCCGGCGATGGTGCTGTGCACGCCGGACTCCAGGAAGCAGAACCAGGCGATTATCGCCAGCGGGGCGTAGAGGATATGGGACCGGATGTTGACCCTGGTCGCTATGACGATCAGGACCAGTACGCCGACCCCCAATCCCAGGTATCCGAGGCTGAGATCGTCGGTATAGAAAATGGCGATGACGGCTATTGCCCCGATGTCATCGGCGATGGCCACGGCCAGCAGGAACAGCCGCGCGCCGACCGGCACCCGGGAGCCCAGCAGGGCCAGCACGCCGAGCGAGAAGGCGATGTCGGTCGCCATCGGGACTCCCCATCCCCGGAGGGCGGCCGCATTGCCGGCGTTGAAAGCCACGTAGATAAGCGCCGGCAGGACCATACCGCCCAGGGCGGCCACCACCGGGAGGGCGGCCTTGCGCGGATCGCGGAGTTCTCCCAGGACGAGTTCCCGCTTGATCTCCAGCCCCACGACGAGAAAGAAGATCGCCATCAACCCGTCGTTGACCAGGTCCTTCAAGTCTTCGGTGAAGTGGATGGGCCCGAGGGTCACTTCGAGGTGGTGGTGGTGCCAGAAGTTGTAGTAGGAGTCCCCGAATACCGGAAGGTTCGCCCAGAGCATGGCGGCCACGGCGGCCGCAACCAGGACTATCCCCGACGCTGCCTCGATGCGGGTCAGCCGGAGGACCGGGCGCACGAACCTGGCGGGGATAAACCGATCGGAATCGATCCAGTTCTTGCTAGTCCGATCCACGGCTCGGGAGTCTAGACAAGCTTGCTTCCCCCGATTGCCGCCCGGTGTTGCGCGCGGTGGCCATCACCCCGAACCGGGATGCTCGCGTCAGGCAACGTTTCCGACTTTCTGTTGTCATCCACCGTGCCTAACGTCCACGGGCATGCCGACGGGACTAGTGCAGAACCGGGTTCTGAGGTGGGTCCTCCTGGGGCTGGGCCTCCTGTTTGCCGCGATCGGCATCGTCGGCATCTGGGTCCCCCTGATCCCCACCACCGGGCCGATCCTTCTGGCCGCCTTCCTGTTCTCCAAGTCCTCTGCCCGCTTCGATCGATGGGTTGTCGAGCATCGGGTGTTCGGACCGATCATCAGGGACTGGAGAGCCGGCCACGGATTCAGCGTCCGCCTCAAGGCTGCCGCGGTGATCGCCATCACCCTGTCCTTCGCGATCACGCTCGGGTTCGCCCTCGACAGCCCGATGATGCGGTTGCTACTGGGGCTGTTCGGGGTGGGCCTGATCGTTTACATCCTCCGGCTACCCACCAAACCCGAGGCGGGTCCCGCGGCCTAGCCACTCGCCAAGGCCGGGGCTCATAGGTGCGCGATCGCCTCGATGACCTTCAGCCGGGCTGCCCGCCACGCCGGATAGACCGCGAACAGGACGCCGAGTATTCCGGTGGCGAGCAGCCAGAAGACCAGGCTCCCCAGCACGCCGGCTACCGATGCCGAAGACGGAAGCCACGGGATGACGAAGACCGCGAACCCCAGGTCCTCCAGGGCCTTTATCAGCGCCCAGCCGAAGAAGATGCCCAGGCTGATCCCCATCAGGGCCCCGAACACCGAGACGATCGACGCTTCGGCCCGGACCATCCGTCGGGTGGTCCGCCGGTCGAGGCCCACCGCCCGCAGGAGACCTATCTCGCGGGTCCGCTCGAACACCGCCAGGGCCATCGTGTTGGTCACCCCCAGCATCCCGATGACCACGGCCAGGGCAAGCAGGGCCAGGATGAAGTTGAGCAACCCGTTCAGTTGGGCTTCGGCCTCGCTCTGCAGATCCTCGAACGTCTGGACCGCCACGTTCGGGAAGTCGGCCAGCAACGGCTCGACGGCAGCCTTCAGTTCGTCCGGGGTAACGTCCTCCACCGCCTGCGCATAGACCTGGGAGTGCTGGTCCCGCCCGGTGGCCGATATCAGGTCAGCTGCGGGGACGGCGACTATCCCGGCCCAGGCGGGCCCTTCCGCGATGCCCACCAAGGTGAATGGGAACTCGCCGGACTGCTCGAACTCGATGACCAGGGAGTCGCCCAACGCGACGTCATAGTCGTCGGCGATCGCAGCCTCGATGACGACCTCTCCCGGGCCGGGGTCGAGCGAGCCCTGGAACTCGTCGGGCGGAATGAAGTCGGCCAGGTTCGGCTCCGCCCCGGTGATCAGGATCTCGTCGGTAAGAGTCCCTGTTGGCGTCTCGA
This sequence comes from bacterium, assembly GCA_028821235.1. Lineage (NCBI taxonomy): Bacteria > bacterium. Next base: position 38,515 of record JAPPGV010000130.1, on the reverse strand, counting down.
CGGTGAGAAGTCCCCAACTGATCCCGATCCGGGTGAGATCCGCCACGAGATCTATTCCCTCCATGCGCTCCGCTACCTCGGGGGCGAAGGCGGCGGAAGGGTCGCCAAACTGGCCGGCCGGCAGGACGACCACCTCCGCGTCCACATTGTTGGCCAGCACTTCGTCGAGGGTCCCTCGGATGGAGCCGGTGAGGGTGGAGGCCAGCGCTACCAGCGTGATGCTGATGGTCACCGCCGCGGCGGTGGCTGCGGTCCTCCGCGGGCTCCGCATGGCGTTCCGTCGGGCGAGCCTGCCGGACGTACCGGTGAACCGTTCCAGGACGGTTCCGAGAAGGTTGGTGACGGGACCCGCCGCCAGCGGGCTGAGCACGAAGACCGCCAGGAAGATCACCCCGACCCCTACTCCCACGTAGACGATCGGGCTCGGCCCGGAACCTGTATCGCCGAACAACCCGAAGAAGAGGCCGGCCAACCCGAGCACCAGGATCACCGCTCCCACCAGGGCCCGGCGCAGGAACCCGCCCCGGGCCGGGCCGGCGGCATCCTCTCGGAGGGCGGCCATCACTGAGACCTTGGAGGCCCGCCTGGCCGGGATCAGTGCGGAGAAGAACGTGATCAGGGTGCCCGCCGCGAGGCCGACGATCACCGTTCGAGGTTTGATGGACAGCGTGGCCGTCGGTAGCTCGATCCCGGCCGCCGGCAGTATCAGCTGGAGGCCGAAGGCGAGCATGATGCCGAAGCCCACCCCTAGGACCGCGCCGATCAGGCCGATGGTCACCGCCTCGAGCAGGACGATTCCCCGGATCTGGCGCGCACCGGCGCCCAGGGCCCGCAATAGTGCCAGTTCCCGGGTGCGTTGGCTCACCACGATCCGGAAGGTGTTGTAGATGAGGAAGGAGCCCACGAAAAGGGCCACCCATCCGAACACCGACAGGAATATCGTGAAGAAGGAGAGGGCGGCCTGGATCTCGGCGGCCTCTTCTTCCGCGGCGTCCTGGCCCGACACGACGGTGGCGTGGTCCGGCAGTACCGCCTGGATGCCGGCTATGACGTTATCGATCTGGGCCCCCGGAGTGACCTGCACCGCCCCTCCGGACAGCTTTCCCGGACGTTGCAGCACGGACTGAGCGGTCGGTAGATCGAAGAACACCCACTTGGTGCCCCCCAGGCCGCCGCCCTCGCCGAACACGGCGATACCCGCCAGTTCGAGATCAAGACGACCTACCAGATCGGAGATCACCGTCACCCGGTCCCCGACCTCGAATCCCCCCAGATCGGCGACACCGCGGTCGAAGGCAACCTGCCCACTTCCGACCGGGTAGGCGCCTTCGGCGATCGTGAAGCCACCGGTGTCGTCGTAGGCGCTTCCTTCGAGATCGGACAGGCTGGACACGAAGGTGGGCGGCCCCGGACCGCTGCTCAAGACTTCACCCTCCGCGTCCAGAACGGTCACTCCGATGCCCTGGAGGTAGGGGTAGGCCTCTTCCACCCCCGGGACATCGTCGATCAGGGCGAAGTCGGCCTCATCCAGGTAGGTTCCCTCGCCAAAGCTGAATTCGGACTCGGTTCCGATCGCGATGTCGATTCCCGAATAAGCGTCGGCGAAGATGCCGTCGAAGGCCTTCCCGATCGTGTCGGTGTACACGTACACCCCGCTGATAAGACCGACCCCGAGGATGATGGCCAGAGCGGTGAGGACGAGGCGTACCTTGTGGGCCCAGACACCCTTGAGGGAGACCCGCAGCATCAGTACTCCAGGCTCTTGAGGCGGTCGAGAACCCGCTCCGGGGTGGGATCCTCCATCGAGTCGACCACCCTCCCGTCGGCCAGGAACACGACCCGGTCGGCGTAGCCGGCGGCGTTGGCGTCGTGGGTGACCATGACGATGGTCTGGGCATGGTCCTTGACCGCGGATCGGAGAAAGGCGAGCAGGTCGGCGCTGGCCTTGGAGTCGAGGTTGCCGCTCGGTTCGTCGGCGAAGATCAGATCCGGCCGGGACACCATGGCTCGGGCCGCCGCAACCCGCTGCTGCTGGCCGCCCGACAGCTCGGTCGGGCGGTGCTTGAGCCGGTCCGCCACACCTAGGGTCTCCACGACCGAGTCGAACCAGGATTGGTCGACCTTGGCGCCGGCCAGGTCGAGGGGGAGGGTGATGTTCTCGCTGGCGGAGAGGGTGGGGACCAGGTTGTAGGCCTGGAAGATGAAGCCGACCCGCTCCCGGCGGAGCTTGGTGAGCTGGCGGTCGCTCAGCGTCGACAGGTCCTGGTCTCCGATGAACACCGAGCCCTCCGTCACCGAGTCGAGTCCGGCCATGCAGTGCATGAGCGTCGACTTGCCCGAACCGGACGGTCCCATCACCGCGGTGAACTCGCCTTTGGTGAACGCCACGGATATGTCGTCGAGCGCCGTCACGCGGGTGTCACCCCACCCGTACACCTTCGTGACGTCTTCGGCGCGAGCCGCCGTACTGTTCATTCGGAAGTTCCTTTCGGAAGGGGCTTATGCAGGCCGGGATGCCGGAAACCCGGACATTCGTCGTCCCGGTGATTATTCCCCACTCACGACTCCGGCGCACGTCATGTCCATGGGGGATCACCCTCGAATGTGCTAGAGGCCGCGTCCGGCATGCGGGGAATGGCCTGATTTCGACCCTACCAACCTCGGGTTGTTACACGGAAAGGGAGAACTGGCCCTATCCCGACCCTCTCCGTGTCGGGCACGGTGGCGAGGGCCGGCCACTGGTCCGTTACGCCGCCCGGCGGTCGGCGGTTATCCTCCCGTCACGATGCGCTTGGTCATCGCGCGCTGCTCGGTCGACTACCGCGGCCGCCTCACCGCCCACCTTCCTTCCGCTACCCGCCTGATCATGGTCAAGGCGGACGGATGCGTGGCCATCCACGCCGATGGCGGCGCCTACAAGCCTCTGAACTGGATGAACGCTCCCAATACGCTGGTCGAGGAGGAGGCTCGCTGGGTTGTCACCAACCCGAAGGGGGAGGAACTGACCATCAGGATCGAGGAGGTCGTGTCCGACCGCCGATTCGATCTGGGGCAGGATCCCGGGTTGGAGAAGGACGGTGTGGAAGCCCACCTCCAGGAACTGCTGGCCGCCAAGCCGGAAGTACTGGAGGAGGGGATGGTGGTGGTTCGCCGGGAGTACCCCACCGACATCGGACCGGTCGATCTGCTGTGCCGGTCGGCCGACGGCGACACGGTGGCGGTCGAGATCAAGCGGAAGGGCGAGATGGACGGGGTGGAACAACTGACCCGGTACCTGGATCGCCTCGGCAACGACTCGCGCCTGCATCCGCTGCGGGGAGTGCTCGCCGCGACGATCATCGCCCCTCAGGCAAGGGTGCTGGCGGCGGCACGAGGAATCGCCTGCGTGGAAGTGGACTACGAGGAACTGAGAGGCGCTCCGTCCAATCATCTGCGCCTTTTCTAGGCCCGACCGCTTGTGCCTGGCGATGAACGATCCACCGATCGGAGGGGGAGGGCTGGATGTGTCACACCGCCGCTATACGTTGCCTGTCGCCAAGCACCTACGCCGGCCGATGATGCCATTACCGATCGGTTCGGCCGGCCCGAGGGAACACAGGGCTCATGGAGCGAGCAGCCGTTTCCCGGCATCCGGCCGGGCATGGCCGACCACGCTCCGAACCGGGACTGGTGGTGCCGGGGGAGGGCCCGGCGGGCGCAGCCCGCTTGGCGTGATTTTCGCGTTCTCTTGAGACCAGGACACCGGGCATGTTCCAGGTAGTGCTCTACCGGCCCGAGATACCGCCTAACACGGGGAACATCATCCGTCTGTGCGCCAATACCGGTGCCGACCTGCATCTGGTCCACCCGCTGGGGTTCTCCATGGACGACACCCGTCTGAGGCGGGCCGGCCTCGACTACCACGAGTACGCGAGCGTCAGGGAACACTCAGACTTCGAGGCGTATCTGGAGGCGGCCCGGCCGGCACGGCTGTTTGCCATGTCGGGAAGCGGCCGGAAGCGGTACTCCGAGGTGACCTATCGGGAGGGCGACGCCTTGCTGTTCGGTCCGGAGAGCGTCGGGCTGAGCGGGCACATCCTGGGCCACGAGGGGGTGACCGAGACCCTACGGATCCCGATGCTGCCGGACCGCAGGAGCCTCAACCTGTCCAATGCGGTCGCGATCGTCCTGTTCGAGGCCTGGCGCCAACTGGCGTACCGCGGCGGCGTCTGACGGGCGGGATCAGAGCGACGGCTCAGCCGGCCAGGGCCCGCAGGGCCACCGCTTCGGCTATCGCGCTCCTGCGCAGCTCGCCCAGGTCGAGGCTCTCGTTGGGGCCGTGTATGTAGCTGGTGGGGTCGCCCGCTCCGGTCAGCACCAGATCGGCCTGGGGGAACGCCTCGGAGAACGCCTGCACGAAGGGGATGGAGCCGCCGATGCCGGTGTAGGCGGCCTCGCGTCCGTACGCATGGCGGAAACCGGCCTGGAACGCCTCGTAGGCAGGACCGGACGTATCCAGCGAGAAGGGGTGGGCGGACGCACCCCGCTCCACCTCGACGTCTGCGCCCCATGGGACCGCCCCCTCCAGGTGGCGTACCAGGGAGTCCATCGCCCGGTCGGGGTTGTCCCCGGGCGCCAGCCGGACCGATACCTTGGCCCGGGCCTCCGGCACCAGTTGGTTGATGGAGCCCGCCACCGGAGGAGCATCGATCGAGAGTACCGACAGGGCCGGCCCGGCCCACAGGCGTTCCGTGATCGACCCCTCCCCGATGGTCTCCACCCCTGCCAGCACGCCGGCATCCCGGCGGGCCTCGTCCTCATCAGCATCGATGAGCGGGGGTTGCCCGCGCACCAGGCCGGGTACCGCCACGCTTCCATCCTGGTCATGGAGAGAGGCCAGCGCCCGCACCAGCACGGAGAGAGCGTCGGGGAACACCCCTCCCCAGACGCCGGAATGAACCCCCGCCTCCAGAGTGCGGACCGTGACGGTGCAGTCGATCAACCCCCGCAGAGAGGTGGTCAGCGCCGGCACGCCCACCGCCCAGTTGGCTGCGTCGGCCACCACGATGACATCGGCGGCCAGCAGCTCCCGGTATCGCGCCAGGAACCCGTCCAGGTGAAGGGAACCGATCTCCTCCTCGCCTTCGAGGAAGACCTTCACCCCGACGGGCGGCCGGCCCTCATGAGCCCGTATCGCCCCTGTGTGGATTACGATCCCGGCCTTGTCATCGGCCGTGCCCCGGCCGTACAGGCGGCCGCGGGACTCGGTCGGCTCGAAGGGCGGAGTGCTCCACAGCTCGGCCGGCCCGGGGGGTTGCACGTCGTAGTGGGCGTAGAGCAGGACGGTGGGGGCGTCGGGAGCAGGGGGAGCGATCTCGGCGAACACGGCCGGGTGGGAGCCGTCCAGCTCGAGGATTCTTGCTCCCGCCAGGCCCGCCCCCTCCAGCTGGGCGGCGGAGACCTCCGCGGCTTGGCGAACGCGGCCGGGATCGAAGCCGGGAGCGCTTATCGAGTCGACCCGGACGAGTTCCTCCAAGTCGCTCCTCAGCGCGGGGAACAGCTCGTCGATGGCCGAAGTCAGGTCGTCGTGCATAGTGGGGAGGCCGGTCTCAATCACCTGGTGATTCAGCTGACGGCTCGGTCGGCCATCGGCGGGTGGTCGGTGGGCGGAACGACCGGGGCGATACCCAGGTCGGCGTAGGTGGCCATCGGGATGTACGGGACGCCGAGCTCGTGGAAGGAGTTTGTGGCGGTGTCGCCCCGGTCCGCCAGCGTTACCGCCGCCACCACCTCGGCGCCGGTCCGCCGGACCGCGCCGAGGGCGTCGATGACGGACCCGCCGGTTGTCACGACGTCCTCGACAAGCAGCACCCTATCGCCGGGGCCGATCTGCAATCCCTCGATGCGGCGCCCGGTTCCTCGCCCCTTCTGCCGTTTACGAACGATGAACCACCGCGTGTCGGTCACGGCGGCGATGCCCACCGCCAGCGCGTCGGCGCCCAATGTGGGACCACCGGCGGCATCGAACTCTATCCCGGCTGCGCCGACGGCCTCGACGATGGCATCGCATGCGACCTTGAGGTCCTGCCACGCGGCGAAGGCCTCCTTGCCGTCGATGAAGTCTCTCGACATGGCCCCGCACGCCAGCTGTATCTCCTCGTCGCGGTGGCTCAGCGCCTTGGTCCTCAGGATCTGTTGAAGCCCGGCTCGTAGCGGCGAGGGCACGGCGGTTCTCCTCCTGGTGCGGTGCTCCTAGGAGGGTACTCAAAGTGTCCAGTCAGCCCATGACCGGCGCTGGAACCCAAGGCGGAGGACGTGGCCGGCCACCCATGCCCTCCTCCCTCTTAGGGATGCTCCCTTCCGTGACTCTTCGTAGTCCCCTCCCCGACGGACGCACACCATGCCACCTCAACCGCAGCATCGCGAGCGCCTACGTCACGCCGTGCCGGGTGTCACGCCTGGGCCTGGGCCTAGCCGGGTGCTGCGGCCGGAAACCTGGTGTTCGCAAGCCGGCCTCGTTGAGAGCGCCCGGAGCGGGCTAGCCTTACCCGACCGAGCAGTCTCGCCGGCCGCTACGAGGTCGAGGAGAGCATGCTCACGCACGGGTTTCTGAGATCGGAAGGTTGGAGTTGCGGGTCGAGGTAGCGGGAGGAAGGGCGACCGGGCCCGGCCGGCGCACCGTTGCGGCGCTACTCGCGGGAGCGCTGATCGCCTCGGCGAGTGCCTTCGGTCCGGTTCCTGCCCGGGCAACCGACGGCGTCGCCGATCACCTGCCCGCCGCGACAGCCTGTGCCGGAGCCGCAACCAAGTCGGCCGGGTTCCTCGACACGCTCGGCCTGATCGCTGAGCCTTCCATAAACTGCCTGGCCCACTACGGCATCACGGCCGGGACCGCGCCGAACATCTTCACGCCGGAATCTCCCGTCACCCGATGGCAGATGGCGTTGTTCCTCGTCCGTGCGGCCCCCCTCGCCGGGGTCGACCTGAGCCCACCAATCGATCAGGGTTTCGTGGACATCGGGGGTCTCAGGCCAGGGGCTCAGGATGCGATCAACCAGCTGGCGAGCCTGGGCATCACACGGGGTAGCTCGCCTACCACCTTCTCGCCCAATTCCCTGGTGAACCGGAGCCAGATGGCGCTGCTCCTGCATCGGTTCCTCCTGCAGTCGGCCGTCGGGCCGGGTGGGGTTCGCGCCGCGAGCGTCAAGCCGGACGACACGACTTTCTCGGACATCGGCGGTCTTAGCGGCAACGTGAACAACGCCATACGAATCCTGTTCGAGATGGGGGTGACGTCCGGCACTTCGGCGACCACCTACTCGCCTTCCTCGATCGTGACGCGGGCGCAGATGGCTATCTTCATTGCCCGGATGCTGGCGCACACCAATGCCCGCCCTGCCGGAGTGACCATGCACGCCGCAGCCGATCGGGTGTCCTCGGGCGACACCCTGATCGTGCACGTGTCGGTGCGGGACAGCAATCACCGGCCGGTTGCACGTGGCTACGTGGACATGTTCACTACGCCCCTATCGAGGCCCTTGACGTCCTTCGACAGCGACGGCCTCTGCGTCAACGACGTGGAGGCAGTGTTCGGTGAGTTGGTGTGCAGGATCGACCAACTCGATCAGCGGGTCGACGATCAGGGGAACCTGCTGGCTGTGCTCCAGCCCACCGATCACATGGTGCTCTGGGCTTGGACCGGCTCGGGCGGGAACACGTTCGTGCTCGATGGTGTGCCGACCGACATGGTCCGGGTTTCGGTGTGGAAGCATGCGGTGGCGGTCGACGTCCTGGACGATCTACCTCCAACCGCCATCGTGGCTCCGATGGGCGAGTCCATAGAGGTCACCGTCCGGTTGGTGGATGAGCATGGCCAGGCAGTGGAGGACCAGGGGGTGCGCGTTCAGGTGAGCACCACCCTTGAGATCAACGGGATCAGGCAACGGAAGGTTGTCAGGACTCATCTGACGGATGACAAGGGGAGGGTGGAACTGTCGTTCACAGGCAGGGATCCCAGCTCGACACAGGTCGGCGACACCGTCAGGATGGATCTGGACGTGGATGCCGGCTTTCTCGATGTCCTGGACCGGACCACGCCTGGCGTGGTCACCCACGATGCCGTCGAGTCCAGGGACGCCTGGTTCACGTGGTCCGACGCGGCGCCGCGGACGAGCACCCTCGGGCTGGCACAGACGGTGCAGTACCACCTGCTGCCTGCGTCGGCGCCCGGTCCCACCAACCTGATCAGGGCTCTACTCACCGATCAGTACGGCAGCCCCGTACCTGACGCCCGGATCGACTTCACATCCGACGATCCGGACGGCATAGGGAGTACCTTGTCCAGGCTGACCGATCAGCGAGGTATCGCGGTTCTGCGTTACCTGTGGGGCAGCTCGGATGCGGCCGCCGAACGGATAACGGCCCGGCTGGCCGGCTCGGACCTGGCGCCCGCCTCCATCCGGCACTTCTGGGTGAAGCCGGAGCTCAATGGAGCGTCCAGTTCGGGCGTGGTGATCCATGTCTCGGACACCCTGCGCAATCAGATAGTGGTAGGCCATCCCACGCCAAGGGTCATCAGCTACACCGGTAGGGACCGGTTCCTGCTGGAGGGTCGGTCGGTGACGCCGGCGGTATTCGAGGAGGCTTTGGATGCGGGCTTCTACGGACGGATCAAGTACACCGGCTACTCGACCGATCCCCAACGCGTGAACGCATTCGATCTCACCAACAGTGCCTCCGGGGCAGGTTGAGACCTAGTGGTCTGCCTGCGAAACAACCGGGTGTTCTGGCGGTCATCGGCGTCCCGTCGCTGCGTTCCGCTTCCTTAACGTACCCTGCGGGTACGCCTTCGTCAGCGGGCCTTGCGAGGAACACCGCTGCCTCGCCATACCACACCGCCATTACACAGACAGACCACTAGAAGTTCCCAGTCGGCTGCAACCTCGGGTTCAGGGCGTCACTTGGGAACTCCTCAGTCCGAAGAACCCCGAGGATTCGGCAGGTTGCCAAATCTCGGCTCCGCGCCGAGCCACCGGGGCCGTCCCGATGGTCGCTCATCCATCTGCGCACCTGGAACCGGTAACCTGGCCGGATGTCCGTTTCCGAGCCTCTTGCGCCCTCTCTCCAGACCGAGCCGCCCTGGTACGCCGTTCTGGTCGTAAGGAGGAGGCTTGGCGGGAGGTGGTCCCTCGGGTTGGTCGGAGCGCTCCTGATCCTTCACGGCGGCGGTCTGCTGTTCGGGTGGTCGCCCACCAGCACGGTGCTCGGTCTGATCTACCCGAACGAGGACGACCTTCCAGGGATAGAAACGCGGGATATGGGGTGGGCGGCGATGTTCCTGATCGTGGGTGTACTGCTGATCGTTTGGGTGTCCGTCCGGCTCGTCAGCCGGAGACCGGTCCTCCGGGCAGACCCTTCCGGCTTGGCGCTCGCGGTAGGGGGGCCTTTCCGGCGGGCGGTCACCGTCCCATGGAGCGAGGTGGATGGAGTCTCGGCGACGACGGCGTCGGACGACTACGGAGACGTTCCTGCCTTGCTGGTCAACCTGGCCGACCCGAGCCGGATCGGCCCCAACCCCTGGGGCGCCAGATGGATCGAGCCCTCCATCCTCTCCATCAGCGCGCCGGACTGGACTCAACATCCGCGGAGTGTCGTCGACCAACTGGGAGAAGCCGCAGGGCCGGGGACCCACCCGACGCCGGATGAGACCGGATCCGACCCGTCACCTCCGCAGATGGCCGCCGATCCGGTTGCCGGCATGCCTTCCGAGGATGGGGACCCGTGATCGCCGTCGGCGCCCATGTGTCGGGCGAGGATCCGGTCAACGAGGCCCTGCTACGCAGTGTGGACCTGGTGCAGATCTTCCTCGGCCCGCCGCAATCATGGAAGAAGCCCCCGTCGCGACCCGACGCCCGGGAGCTGAGGGATTCCCCCGTGAGAATCTATGTCCACGCCCCCTACCGGCTCAACGTGGCCAGCCCCAACAACCGGATCCGCATCCCCAGCCGCAAGACCCTGGCCAACATCGTGGATGCTGCCGAGCAGATCGGTGCGGCCGGCGTAGTCGTGCACGGTGGCCACGTGACCGGTGGTGAGCCGGTCGAGGACGGGTTCCCGCGCTGGCGCAAGGCCCTGGAGAGCTTCGAGACCGACCTTCCCATCCTGATCGAGAACACTGCTTCGGGCGACAACGCCCAGGCCCGGCGGATCGATGACCTGGCCCGGCTCTGGGAAGAGATCGGCGACCTGGGGCCCGGATTCTGCCTGGATACCTGCCATGTCTGGGCCGGGGGAGAGCCCCTGGAAGGAGTGGTCGAGCGGGTGCTCGAGGCGACCGGCCGGATTGACCTCGTCCATCTGAACGACTCGCGGGACGGGTTCGACTCCCGGCGAGACCGCCACGCCAACCTGGGTCAGGGACACATCCCCGGAGACCTGCTGACCGAGATCGTCCGCCAGGCCGGGGCGCCCACCATCATCGAGACCCCGGGGGGCGTTGCCGAGCACAACGCCGACCTGGACTGGATCAGGAACCGGCTGGCGACCGCTCCGAGCCTGGCCTAGCCGTTATCCGCCCTAACCGTTGTCCTGGTAGACGGCGGCGATCTCGTCCCCGCACTCCGCCTCGATCCGGTCCATGACCGCGCCGTGGCGAGTAGCGTCGACCAGGATCCCGCTCACGTCATCGGCCGTCATGCCCTCGGTCCTCACCTGCCGGCACACTTCCCAGGCCAGGTAGTCGAGGTCGTCCCGGGGTTGCTCGTTCCCGCAGGACGCGCCGACGAGCACCGCCACCGTCAGGAACAGCGACCAGCGCCGTGAGCCGGTGTTCGTGCGGCCGCGGATTCGGTTCCATCGCATCGCAATCCGGCTCACGCTAGTGGTCATGCTCCCCGCTGCGGTCGGGACGGCGCCGCGCGAGACGACCTATGCCCGCACGCCCGAGCGACCGGTCGGCGGCGACTTGTCCACGGAGAGGGCCAACCCCTCGCCGTCGGCGGTCGTGGTCACGGTGTCGCCGGATCGGAAGCGTCCTTCCAGCAGGCCCAGGGCGAGCGGGTCGACCAGGGCGGTCTGGAGGAGGCGCTTGAGCGGCCGGGCGCCGTAGGCGGGGTCGTAGCCTCTGCCGGCCAGCCAGTCGGCCGCCTCGTCGGACAGGTTCACGGTGATGCCCCTGGCCTCGATCCGCTCGGCGAGCCGGGCGAACTGGAGATCCACGATCCGGCGCAGGTCCTTTTCGGATAGCCGGGAGAACACCACGATGTCGTCGATCCGGTTGAGGAACTCGGGACGGAAGTGGCCCCGCACCCGTTCCATGACCCGGCTGTGGACCGCCTCCCAGGGAAGATCCGGGGTGATCAGCTCCGAGCCCAGGTTGGAGGTCATGATCAGCACCGCGTTGGTGAAGTCCACGGTCCGGCCCTGGCCGTCGGTGAGCCGCCCGTCGTCGAGCACCTGGAGGAGCGCCCCGAACACTTCGGGATGCGCCTTCTCCACCTCGTCGAGCAGGACCACCGAGTAGGGGCGGCGCCGGACCGCCTCGGTCAGCTGACCGCCCTCCTCGTAACCCACGTAGCCGGGAGGCGCGCCGACCAGCCGGCTGACCGAGTGCTTCTCCATGTACTCGGACATGTCGATGCGCACCATGGCCCGCTCGTCGTCGAACATGAAGGCGGCGAGGGTCTTGGCCAGCTCGGTCTTGCCCACCCCGGAGGGACCGAGGAAGAGGAAAGATCCGATCGGGCGGTTGGGGTCGGCCAGACCCGAGCGGCTCCGTCGGATCGCGCCGGCCACCGCCGACACACCGGCATCCTGGCCGATCACTCGCTCGTGGAGATGATCCTCGAGGTGGACCAGCCTGGCCATCTCGCTCTCCATGAGGCGCGATACGGGGATCCCGGTCCAACGGCTCACGACCGCCGCCACATCCTCCTCGGTGACCTCCTCGCTGAGCATGGACATGTCGGCCTGCAGATCGGCGAGGGCCTCCTCGCGGGTTGCCAGTTCCCGCGCCAGGCGGGGGAGCTCCCCGTACTGCAGCTCCGCGGCTCGCTGCAGGTCACCGGCCCGGGTGGCCTGGTCCGACTCCATGCGGGCATCCTCGATCTGTTGCTTGACCGACCTGATCGCCTCGATCTCGTCCTTCTCGTGCTGCCAATGGGTGGTCAGCCGGTCCAATTCCTCGGCGATCTCGGCCATCTCCTGGCGGACAGCCTCCATCCGGGCCTTCGAACCCGGGTCGGACTCCTTGCCCAGCGCGCTTGCCTCGATCTCTAGCTGGCGCAGCCGGCGGGTCAGGGTGTCGATCTCCTCGGGCATGGAGTCGATCTCGATGCGGAGCCGGGAGGCGGCTTCGTCCATCAGGTCGATGGCCTTGTCGGGCAGGTGCCGGGAGGTGATGTAGCGGTCGGACAGCACGGCCGCGGCGATCAGGGCCGCATCGGTGATCCGGACCCCGTGGTGCACTTCGTAGCGTTCCTTCAGACCCCGCAGGATCCCGACCGTCTCGTCGGTGCTGGGAGGCGCCACCATCACCGGCTGGAAGCGCCGTTCCAGGGCGGCGTCCTTCTCCACGTGCTTGCGGTACTCGTCCAGTGTGGTGGCGCCGATCATGCGGAGCTCGCCCCGGGCGAGCAGCGGCTTGAGCATGTTGGAGGCGTCCATCGCCCCCTCGGCGGCGCCGGCGCCCACCAGCGTGTGCATCTCGTCGATGAAGGTGACGATCCGGCCCTCGGCGGCCTTGATCTCGTCGAGCGTGGCCTTGAGGCGCTCCTCGAACTCCCCCCGGTACTTGGCTCCCGCCACCATGGCGCCCAGGTCGAGCGCCACGATCCGCTTGTTCTTGAGGCCCTCGGGGACGTCGCCGTCCAGGATACGCAGGGCAAGTCCCTCGGCGATGGCGGTCTTGCCGACGCCGGGCTCGCCGATGAGGACCGGGTTGTTCTTGGTGCGCCGGCTCAGCACCTGGATGATCCGGCGTATTTCATCGTCCCGCCCGATCACCGGATCGAGCTTGCCCGCCCCGGCCTCGGCGACCAGATCGCGCCCGTACCGTTCCAGGGCGGCCATCGTTTCCTCGGGGTTGTCGGTGGTGACCCGCCGGGCGCCGCGGACGTCCGCCAGCACGTCGGAGATGGCCTGGCGGGTGACGCCGGAGTCCCGCAGGAGGCTTCCGGCCCGGGTGTCGGACCCGGCCAGGGCCGCCAGCACGTGCTCTACGGAGGTGTAGCTGTCACCGGCCGCGGCCATCGCAGCCCGGGCGTCCTCCAGGATGCGGATGGTGGAGCGGGCGTAGCCGGTCTCGGCGCCGCCGTACACCTGCGGGAGTGACTCCACGAGGGCCTCGGCGCCCTGGCGGAGAAGAGCCGGCGTCGCATCGAGGCGGGCCAGCAGGGGAAGGGTGACGGTGTCGGGTTGCCCGAGGAGTGCCACGAGCAGATGGGCCGGCTCGACCGCCTGATGATGGCGAGCGGTGGCGTCGTCGCGGGCTGTTACCAGGGCCGCCTGTGCCTTCTGGGTGAACCTTCCTGCGTCCATCGTTACTCCGCCTCTCCGGGGCCGGACTACCTTCCACCTGTTCCAACGCCGGTGGCGCGTGGATTATGCCCAGAAAATCTGAGCGTAAAGATATCAAATTCGGACCCTGTGGCAAGGCTCGGGGTTTGCCGCGAGCGGAAGCGACCAGGCAGGATGGCTCGCTCGGTAACCTGCCGTGAGAACCCGGTAGCGCGTTCTGTCCGGAACGGTCCGGGACTAGACCTTGGAGACACCCCCGATGCCCTTGACCAGCCTTGCGGATGGCCTGTTCGGCGAGCGCTACGGATCGGGACCGGTCCGGGTGGTGGCTCTCCACGGCTGGGGTCGGGACCGGCGTGACTTCCGGCGCGTCCTGGAGGGCTTCGATGGGGTGGCGGTCGACCTGCCCGGGTTCGGCGCCACGCCTCCACCGGCCGAAGCCACCGGCGCGGCCGGATATGCCGGGATGGTGGCCGTCTGGTTGGAGCAGCTATCCGGGCCCCAGGTCCTGGTGGGGCATTCGTTCGGGGGCCGGGTCGCCGTGGTCCTGGCCGCGACCCGGCCGGAGCTGGTAGCCGGCCTGGTCCTGGTGGGGGTACCCCTGCTCCACCGCTTGGATCGAGCTGCCCGCCGGCCTTCGGTCGCCTACCGGCTGCTGCGCCTGGCCCACCGGACCGGTCTGATCAGCGACGAGCGTCTCGAACGCGAGAAGCGCCGCCGGGGATCGGCCGACTACCGGGCGGTGACCGGGGTGATGCGCGACACCCTGGTGAGGGTGGTGAACGAGAGCTACGAGGACCGCCTGCCCGACGTGGCCTGTCCGGTGCGGCTGGTGTGGGGAGCGGCCGACTCGGAGGTTCCACCGGAGGTGGCGCATCGAGCCGCAGCGCTTCTCAGGAACGTGGACATCGAGGTGGTCGAGGGTTGCGGGCATGACCTTCTCCGAGAGGCCCCGGAGCGGATCCGGACGGCCATAGAGACCCTGATATGAGTTGGACCTCTTGGCTGGTGCCGGTGCTGAGCCTGGCGGGCATTGCCGTCGCGGCCGTCAAATGGCTCCGGGTGGCCCAGCGGGAGCACTACCTGGCCGGTTCGATCCTCTTCATGCGCCGGGTATGGATCACCGGCCGGTCCGTGAACGTCCTAGAGGAGGTGATGCTGGCCGGCGCCCTGGCCGGCTATGCCCTGGCGCCCGATTCGTTCTGGCCCTTGTTGGGTTGCTTGGGGATGGTGATCTTCCCGATCGGCCTCGGCTACCGCGGCCGGACGTCCCCGCTCAACTGGACCGTCCGGCTCAGGCGCACCGCCTCGGTCGGGGCGATCCTCCTCGCCCTAGCTACCGCCCTGCTCGGCTGGATGATCACCATCGTGCTCGACGGGGGATGGCCCGGTGCTCTCGCCATGGCCGCCGTCGTCTCGTGGTACGCCATCCCGGATCTCGTGCTGTGGATAGCCGCCCCTGTCGAGAGGCGCCTGTCGGAGAAGTTCGTGGTCCGAGCGGCCGGTACGCTCGACCGGGTGGCTCCGGTAGTGGTGGGTATCACCGGGAGCTACGGCAAGACCAGCACCAAGTGGTATGTCCGGGACCTCGTGTCCGGGACCAGGCGGGTGGTGGCCAGCCCGGCCAGCTTCAACAATCGGCTCGGCCTGGCCCGGGCGATCAACGAGACCCTGACCGATGACGCCGAGGTGTTCGTGGCGGAGATGGGCGCCTACCAGCCCGGGGAGATCGCCGACACCTGCTCCTGGATACCTCCGAGCATCGCCGTCCTGACCGCCATCGGGCCGGTTCACCTGCAACGGTTCAAGTCGGAGGAGCGCATCGTCGAGGCCAAGTCCGAGATCTTCGAGCATGCCGAGGTGGCGATTGTCAACGTGGACCATCCGGCGCTGGCGGAGTTGGCCGGGCGCCTGGGTGACCGGAAGGTGTGGCGATGCGGAACCTCCGAGGGGGCCACGGACGTGCGGGTCCGCCAGGACGGCGACCTCCTGACCATCGTGGTGCACAGCCGCGCGCTCGGCGAGCCGGTCCCGACCGGCCCGTTTCCCGCCAACCTGGCCTGTGCGGTCGCGGTGGCTCTGGAGATGGGGGTTCCTCCCGCAGTGGTGTCCGATCGGGCCCGCCGTCTCGCCCCCACGGACCATCGCCAGACATCCGGTCGGTCGGAGGCCGGGTTCGAGATCATCGACGACACGTTCAACTCCAATCCCGCCGGCGCCGCCCGGGCCCTCGAAGTCCTGGTGGGTGCCGGAAAGCCGTCCGGCCGCCGGGTGGTGGTGACTCCCGGGATGGTGGAACTCGGCCCCCGGCAGCACGACGCCAACCTGCGGTTCGCCGCGGCAGCCGCGGAGGTGGCGGATCATCTGGTGATCGTGGGCAGGGCCAACCGTAGGGCACTGCTCCGTGGCGCGCGAGGAGGCACGGTCGAGGTGATCCTGGTCGACAACAGGGAGCAGGCGGTGGCCTGGGTCCGGGAGCACCTGGGTCCGGGCGACGCCGTCCTTTACGAGAACGACCTGCCCGATCACTACCCGTGAGGGTTGACCCGAACCGGATCGTTGCGAGCGGGTGGGATGGAAGTGTCTGCTGAACATCCCGAGGTGCCGGTGCGTATCCGTTTCAGCCCCGGTGCTGTTCTCCATACGAGGGCCGTACCACCACCTGGCTGTTCCGGCCCGGCAAATATTTCGCGTTCTCTCCGATACGGGTCGACTTGGCACACCTCCGATATATGTTGGTCAGCGCCAAGCACCGACACTGACCTACAGCACGGAACCGATCGGAACGGTCAGCGGAAGGGAACAGAGCTTCATGGAGCGAGGGCCGATCTCCCGGCAGCCAGCCGGGCGTGGCCGACCACGCTCCAAACCGGATAGGTGGTGGTGGGGGCGGGCCCTTGGCCGGAGGCTCGGTTTTCGCGACTTGCGCCCTCTAGCGGTTCTTGAGGCAGAGGGCGTCATATATGACGTTCTGATCCTCAGGTTCGCCGCCGCTGCCGTTCTGTCAGGTCCTTAGGCGCGCTGACAGTTTGCGATGTTCTCGAAGCGTCACCTCGACCGGACTGCCGACCGGGGCGGTTTGGATCACATCTGGAGGCCGGCGATGAGCTCTTGCTTGAGATTGGACAGTTCCGGGCTCAGCGACACGTGGTACGTGTGGGGGTTGACCAGGCGCCGTACTCCTGGATCCAGCCGGGCGAGATCCGCTGACCGCCGTGCTCTCGCCGCTTCGAGATCGCCGAAGTCGCCGCCAACCCGCCGGCCGGATTCCAGCACCTTCACCCGGAGCGGCTCCACCCGCGACACCTGGCGGGCGGTCAGGATCCGGCCCACCTCGGGATGGCCGGGATGGACCAACTGGATGGGTCGGACGCCCGGATCGAAGCCGTCGAGGGTGATCAGGTCGGCCGTGGCCGTTCCTCGGTGGTTATAGATCCTCCACAGCCGCTTGCGGCCCGGATCCAGCACCTTGGAGGGCGTTTCCGAGATCTTGATCGCCGCGGTCCACTCGCTGCTCGAGTCCTTGACCGCGACCAGCTTGAAGACACCGTTGGGGCTCGGGCAACCGTCCGAGGTGACCAGGCGGGTACCCACTCCGTAGACGAGCCGGTCCAGCAGGCTTCCCGCATCCACCCCGTAGTCCCCGGCCTCCTCCAGGATCTGGTTTCGCACCTGCCAGATGGTGAGCTCGTCCAGATCGGATGAGAGCACGATCGCCACGTCTTCGAAGCCGGCCCGGTCGAGCATGGCTGCGGCCCTGACCGCCAGGTAGGCCAGGTCGCCCGAATCGAGCCGGATCCCCACTGGTCGGTGGCCTTTTCGGCTCAACTCCTCGAATACCTTGATGGCGTTGGGCAGGCCCGACTCGAGGGTGTTGATCGTGTCGACGAGGAGCAGGCAGTCATCGGGATACAGGTCGGCATAGGCCCTGAAGGCCTCGAGCTCGCTCCCCGATTCGGCGATGAACACCTGGACCAGCGAATGGGCATGGGTGCCGCGCGACTCGAAGCCCAGTCGGTGGGAGGTGGCGAAGTTGGAGGATCCTGCCGCGCCGCCGATGAGAGCCGCCCGGGTGGCCGAATCGGCTGCAGGGCCGGGCGCCCGTCGCATCCCGAACTCCAGCACCGCGGTCCCTCCGGCCGCCTCCACCGCCCGGGAGGTCTTGGTGGCCACCAGCGTGGCGTAATTGAGCCGGTTCAGCAGGGGGGTCTCCAGCAG
The DNA here is from genome assembly GCA_028821235.1 of bacterium. Classification (NCBI taxonomy): domain Bacteria; species bacterium. Next base: position 20,803 of record JAPPGV010000130.1, on the reverse strand, counting down.
CTGGGCCACGGCCAACGGCGCCTCGACGGTCACGACCGGCGTCTTGGGATGCACCACCCGGCCTTCCGGAATCGCCCACATCGAGAGGGACGCGAACCCGTCCGATCGGGTCAGCCATTCGATGAAGGGGTCGCCGAAGAGGCGCTTGCCGGAGCTGGTCTGCACTGTGCGCAGGGCGTCCGCCTCCGCGGGCCCGAACCAGGTGTGCTCCATCCAGTCGATCAGCGGTCCCAGGCCGGCGGTGATGCAGTATCCGGCCTGGTGGTCGCCGTAGTCGGGATAATGCCGGAAGTGGTAGTCGAACTGGGCGGTCCGGTCGGCCAGGCCATAGCTGTGGTAGAGCTGAGCCATGGTCAGCTGGTAATGATCGGTGGCCAGGATGCCCTCGGTGAGCACGCCGCCACGTTACCCGAGCAGGTACTCTCAAGACGTGACTGCCTATGCGCCGGACACCGCGCTGGTCGTGGTGGACGTCCAGAACGACTTCGCCGATCCGGATGGAAGCCTGTACGTTCCGGGCGGGGACACTCAGGTGGTCCCGGCGGTGAACCACCAGATCTCCTTGGCGTTGGAGGCGGGTGCCTCCGTCTTCTACACCCAGGACTGGCACCCGGAGCGGACCCCGCACTTTGCCATCGACGGGGGTATCTGGCCGGTCCATTGCGTGGCCGGGACCGCCGGCGCCGACTTCCACCCCGACCTCCGGATCGAAGGCCCCAGTGTCCACAAGGGCGCCGGGGGGGAGGACGGCTACTCGGGATTCACGATGCGTGATCCGAGGTCGGGCGAGGAGATTCCCACCGAGCTGGCTTCCATGATCAGGGAGGCGGGTTGCCGGCATGTCGTGGTGGTGGGGCTGGCCCTCGACTATTGCGTGAAGGACACGGCCCTCGATGCAGCCAGGGAAGGGTTCGACACCACCGTGCTCCTCGCTGCCACCGCGGCGGTCAACCTGGACCCCGGCGACGGGGAGGCGGCGGTCGAGCAGCTACGCCGGGCGGGCGTAACGGTCGATTGAGCGACGTTTCCCCGGATGTGTTCCGGGCCGTCGTTGCCGCCTAGCAGGTCGGCGGGATGTCTTCGGTGCTTTCCTAGTACATCACCAGGCCGCCGCTGACGTTGATGGTGGCGCCGTTTATGAAGCTGGCGTGCCGGGAGGCGAGGAACACCGCCACTGCCGCCACCTCCTCGGGGCGGCCCATCCGGCCTAGGGGGCACTGGGCGGCAGTACGGGCGGACATCTCGGGAGGGTTGTCCAGGTGTTGCATCGGGGTGTCGATCTGGCCGGGCGAGATGGTGTTGACCAGGATTCCGTGCGGACCGAAGGAGCGGGCCAGGCCACGGGTCATGGCGACGATCCCGGCCTTGCCGATCACGTAGGCGTCGCTCCCCAGGAACGGCCCGGTCAGCCAGGCCATCGAGGCGAAGTTGATGATGCGGCCGCCACCCCCGGCTGCCACCATCGCGTTTCCCGCCTCGCGACTCAGCAGGAATGACGCTTTCACGTTCACGTCCATCTGCAGGTCCCAGGCCTCGTCGTCGACCTCGTCGAGGCTGCGCCGGCGGAGCACCGCGGCCACGTTGGCCAGCGCCCACAGGTCGCCGAGACGCTCCACCAAGGACGCGACCAGCTGCGGTATGGCCGATGAGTCGGAGAGGTCGAACACCACCGGCAGGTGACCGTCTCCCGGGAGCTCCGACAGGGTGGATCGGAGACCCGGCTCGTCCCGATCGATGGCCGCCACACGGGCCCCGGTCGCGGCCATGGAGATGGTGACCGCACGCCCGATCCCGCTGGCTGCGCCGGTGACGATCACGCCGCGGCCTTCCAACCCGGCGCCCAGGTGCGACCGGCCGGAGCGGTTCGGGCTGTCCGCGGTCGATGGAGTGGCGCCGGTCATGGCCGTCCGGCGGCGGCCGTCCGGGCCAGGCCCGGGATCGCCAGCAGCCGGGCCGGGTTGGTGACCATCAGGGTTTCCAGCTCCGCATCGCCCCAGCCTGCGCTCCTGAGCAGCGGGACCACATGATCGAGGATGTGGGCGTATCCCCAGCCCCCGTAGGCCAGCAGGCGGGTCTTCACCCCGCCCATGTCCTGGGAGACGAACAACTGATCGACGAAGCCTTGCTCGGCCAGGTCCGCAATCCGCGCCACCACGTCGAAGTCGCTCGGCGGGTACTTGCCCAGGCCGATCAGCGAGTGGTCGAAGCCCATCAGGTCGAAGCCGAGGTTGGTCCCCCTGCCCAGCAGGTCCTCCAAGTAGGGCGGATGGCCGACCGCCGTGTTCATGTGGCCCAGGATCACCCGGCGGGGATCAACCCCCTCCGATTCGAGGATGTCGAGCACATACCCGCCCTCGAAGCCCCACGGGTGTACGTGGATGCTGATCGGTAGGCGGGTCTCGAGATGGGCCCATGCCGCGGCCCGGACGACACGTTCCTCCTCGGGCTGGACCGGGTCGTCGGTTCCGATTTCCCCGATGATTCCGGGACGGATACCGGTGTCGCCCACCCCGTGGCGCCATTCGTCGATCAGCTCGCCGGCGATGGCTTCCGTGGTTCGCCGGGCAGTGTCGGGCGGATGGCTTCCGGCCAGGTAGTAGCCACCGCCCATGATCACCTGCACCCCGCTGTGCTCGGCGATGCGCCGCAGGATGCCGGGATCCCTTGACAGGTGGCTGGGGGTCACGTCCACGATGGTGCGGCCTCCGGCCGCGCGGAACGGCTCCAACTCGGCCACGACCTGATCGGGATCCGTCTGGTGGTAGTTGTCCGGGAAGCCGCCGGGGTTCCATCGGGCCTCGGCGGCGGTCTCGAGGGTCAGCGGCGCCTCCGAGACCACCGGGTAACCGTGGATGCGGAGGATCGGCCGGCAATCCATGTGGAGGTGTTCGTGGATATGGGTAGGACCCAGCTCGGAGACCGGAACGGGTCCCCGTACCGTCATCGCCCGAGCGCGCCCCTCCGGCTCCGGAACGGTGGTCACCAGCCCGATCCGAAGTCGATCACCGAGCGGACCACCCGCCCGGCCCGGAGATCATCGAGAGCGTCGTTCACCTGATCGAGCGGCCGCCGGTTCCCGACCAGGTGGTCGGTGGTGATGGCGCCGTCGCGGTGGAGGTCCAGCACCTCCCGGATGTCTCGAGGGGTGAAGCCGCGGGAGCCCGAGAGGGCGGCTTCCCTCCAGATCAGGTCCATGGCATTCACCGGGAAGGGGTCCAGCGTGGCGCCGACCGCGATCACCCGGCAGCCGATGCCGGCGGACTCGACCGCCTGAGAGAAGACCTCCGCCGACCCGACCGTCTGGATGATGATGTCCGGCCCTCCCGGTCCGGCTGCCTCCTTGACCCGCTCGCTGATGCCGGGGCCCGTCCTGATAGCGACCTCGGCCCCCATCCTCACGGCCAGTTCGAGGCTTGCATCGGAGCGGCTCACCGCGATCACGCGGCAGCCCAGGTAGGCGGCCAGCTGCACGGCGTTGGCCCCGATCCCTCCGATCCCGAACACCACGACCGTCTCACCGGGTAGGGCGCCCGCCCGCTGTACGAGAGCGTGGTAGGGCGTAGCCACCGCATCGGTGAGCACCGCCACCGCAGCCGGATCGTCATGTTCGGTCACCGGAATGACCGAGCGGGCGGGGATCACCACGCGCTCGGCAAAGGCGCCGTTGAACTCCACGCCCATGCGGCGCACCCCCAGGCACATGTTGACCCGCCCGGACCGACATATCCGGCACGTCCCGCAGTAGTCGATGTAGTAGAGGGCCACCGGCTGGCCGATGCCGACCGAGTCGATCCCCGGACCCAGGGACGACACCACGCCGGCCGCCTCATGCCCGGGGATGATCGGAATGGTCGAGTCGAAGCCGCCCTTTTGGAGGAACAGATCGCTCCCGCAGACGCCGCACGCCCGGATGTCGACCACGACCTGTCCGGGACCCGGGACCGGATCGGGTATCTCGGTCAGTTCGAGCGGCCCACCGTATTCCCTGAGGACCGCGGCCCGCACCGCCTACCCCGTGCCGGGCAGTCCCAGCGAACCGGCGTCCGGCATGGGCGGAGCATCGAAGTTCGACGAGCCGAACACGTCCGGCTTCTTGCGTCCCACCCTGGTGTAGTACTCCTCGGGGACCTGGGTGGGATCCTTGAACATCTCCCACTGGCACTTCTGCCGCACGTCGGGGTCCGGATCGGTGTCCGGGTAGATAGGTGGATCCACGGTCCGGACCGGGTAGCCGAACCGGTCCATCGGCATCTCCTCCATCAGGATGATGCAGTGCGCGCAGTAGAGGCAGACCCCCTTCTGGTAATGGTTCCAGGAGGCCTCCTCCTGGCTGACACCCCAGTTGTAGGGGGGTTCCATGCGGGCCGGGGTCCCCTCGATCCAGTCTCCCCGGATGGTGCGCTGGCCCGATGAGCAGGGGTCGAACCGCAGGATGAAGCGATCGTCGGTCTCGATCAGCTCGAAGTCACCGGTGCGTTCCGGTCCCACCAGGTGGCCTCGCATGGACTCGCACGCCACGTTCATCAGCGTCTCGAGGGCTTCGTCCCAGGGATGCTTGTCGATGTCGAACTTCTCGTAGCGCCACGCGAACAAGGGCTCCAACACGACCTTGTACATGTCCACGATGCCTTGGCCGCCGAAGCGCTCCTGTATCTCCGACATGAGGCCGTAGGTGTGGTCGACATCCCGGTCGTGGGTCTGCCGCCATGTTTCCTTCATGGTGTCGAGGGCGGCCAGCGCGTGGTCGGGCTCGGCCCGGAAGAGGTGAGAGAGCAGCGTTCTCTGTGCCCGCTTGAAACGGTCCCAGTGGCGGTGCGCGTTCCAGGGCGAGCCGTCGGGGAGGGTGATCTTGGTGACGATGTCGGCGTTGATGCCGGCCACTTCTTCAGGAGACACGCCGTTGTTCTGCAGGAAGTTGCTCAGGTCGTTGATCCACTGGCGGTAGAGGATGAAGCAGACGCTGGCCTCGTCGATGAAGTAGTCCGCCAGATCAGCGGCATGGTCCCAACGTTCCTCGGCCACAGCCTCGCGGATCTTCCGGTAGGTGGAGATCTTCTGGTCTTCCCAGCTGCCGAGGCGGATCCTTCTGCCGACCGCCTCGGAGAACTCGATACGGGTCTCGGTCGTCATACTTGCCTCCTTGCGGTAATGCTATGGGGATTCGTCGGTTGCCCGTGACGTGGAATCGACGCTATCGGCAGTCTACGGCCGTTGCCAAAGCGGTGCAGACCTGGCGCATCCGCTCACCGCTGAGCTTGCCAAGGCGCGAGGTGAGGTGGGCTACCGAGACGTTGAAGGTCGAATCCAGCTGCACCACGCTCGGGAGCGGTACCGGGTCATCGCCCGGTTCGAGTACGACCTCGGTGGCGAGGTTGCGGACCACCGTACTGCACGGTGCTCCGATCACGCGGCGCAGGGCGGCTATCGCTGTGTCTCTCGATAGCACGACCACCGGCCGCCGGTGCCTGTCCGGAACCTCGCACCACCACACCTCGCCTCGCTGCGGTAGGGCTGTCACGTGGATCCGACCGCGTCCAGGAAGGCGGCCGGGTTGCCCCACTCATCCTCGGTTTCCAGTGGTAGTGTCTCGTAGATCCCGTACGACCGGTCGATCTCGGCGGCGTGCAAATCCGCACAAAGCGCGGCCAACGCCCGGTCGAGCAGGGAGGCGTCATTGAGATCCGGCAATGCGGCTCTCGCCTGTTCCAGTAGTTGGTCGCTTACGGTCGTGCTAACTCGAATCCGTGGCATGGCATAAAGATAGCATAGACATGGGATAAGCGTCCGAGGGATCTATCCGACGTAGCTGGCTACCGCGGCAGACAGAGGGGTGGGTCACGTCGGATGTCTTCTGTCGCCTACCCTGTCCGCCATGCCACGGAGGACACCATGAGGGCGAGGGCCTCGGCCGCGGTGATGCTTCCGTACTGGGAGTTCTGGGAGTCCAGTGCCGGGGGGGCATCCTTCCGCTCGGAACGGCGGGGCCTGCTTGACGAAGTGGTCGAGCGGTTGCAGGTGGCGGGCGTCGATGTGGTGTGGTCGGGCATGGTCGACTCGCCGGAGGCCGGGGCCACGGCAGCGGAGGAGATCGTGGCTGCCGGCGCGCAGGTGCTGGTGGTGGCGCAGTCGATGGCGGTTCCCCCCACGTACGCCATGGCGGCGCTGGATCGGTTGTGCGACCTGCCGGTGGTGGTGTGGGCCGTGCAGCGGAACCGGAGGCTCGGGGCGGGGTTCGACCAGTCGGATATCACCACGATGGGCGCGACGGTGGGCACGCCCATGCTGACCAACGTGCTGGTCCGATCGGGAAGGCCCTTCGAGTTGCTCGTGGGCGGGATCGGCGAGGAACCGGTCGTCGAGAAGTTGGCGGGGACGATCGGCGCGGGTGCGGTGGCCCGCTCATTGGCATCGGCGCGGATCGCCCGGGTGGGTCGTCCCATCGACGGATACGACTGCGTAGACATCGACGATCAGTTACTGAATGCGGCCACCGGCATCGAGCTCATCCCCGTCGATCCGGCCGAGATCCGGACTCTCTACCTGGGAGTTTCCGATGTGTCGGGACTGGAGGCCGAGCTGGCGAGCACGTACGAGGACGCGACGGAAGACCGGGAGGGCAGGACGCGCTCTCTGCGGCTGGCGGCGGCGGTGGAGGAACTGGATCGGGCCCGCAGCTTCGATGCCGGGGCCATGAACTGCCACGTGGCGGAGATCAGGTTCGGCGAGGAGCCGGGGGTCACCCCCTGCTTCGGCATCGGCCGGGAGACGACGAGGGGCGTGCCGTGGGCCTGCGCCGGCGACGTGCTCACCGCGGTGGCCATGCTGGTCGCCAAGCGGCTGGGTGGCGCGGCCCTGTACCACGAGATCGAGGCGATCGACTTCGAGACCGGCGAGGCGGCCATCGCCAACTCGGGGGAGCACGATCTCGGCTGGTGCGGTGACGGCACCCGTCCCCGGCTGCAGCCGAACCCGTGGTTCCGGTCGGACCCGATGACAGGCCTCAGCGCCTGGTTCGAGTTGCCGCCCGGCCCGGCCACCCTGGTGGGGTTCACCCCCCACCACGACGAGCCGAGCGGCTTCCGGCTCATAGCCGCCGAGGGGGAGATCACCGGCAGGTCGTTCCCGGACAGTCCCACGGTGGGGGGCGCCTTCCGGTTCGCGGGCGGGCAGTCGGTGGACGAGGCGTGGCGGCGCTGGGCGCTGGCCGGCGCCAACCATCACAGCGCGGCCGCTCCGGGATCCCTGGCTAACGAAGTGCGTGTGGTAGCCCGCTACCTCGGGATCGGCTTCGCTCGGGTCTCCCAGGCCTGATCGTTCATGTCACCGCGCCGATGCGACAGATCAGGTCCCGGATCGAGCAAACGAAGAGAACGCGAAAACCAGATATTGAAATCTGGAAAGATGTTGTGATATGTTATCCTATATGGAAGCGTTGCTCTCGTCGGTCATAAGTGTTGTCGGGGTCCTCTTGGGACTCATGTTCCTCTGGTTGCGATCCGATATCAAGGGTCTCCGGTCAGAAATGAAGGCGCTCCGGTCCGAAGTGGTCACGACCCTCCGAGATCACGGCGAGAGGCTCGCCCGGCTAGAGACCCTGCTCCACAAAGGTACGTAAGCGGCGGTCAGACGCTGGTGTCCCGCCGCCGGAAGCGGGCTATGGCCAGCCACGCCATGGCAACCGTCCCGGCCAGCAACAGGAAGTAGGACGGTTCGAACCCCTTGGCGAGCGGTGGATCGTCTCCGAAGTACCAGTAGAAGGGCGAGACCAACCGGATCGGTCGGAGGCCATCCGCCAGGGCGCCCAGGCCGTTCATCAGGAAGGTTGCCAGGGCTGCGATGCCGGCGATCCGGACGGCCGGCAGGGACGTGCCCCTGAACCCCCACAGCAGGAGCGCCAGTCCGGCGAAGAACAGGCCGAGCAGGTACAGCCCGGCGCCCGCCGCCAGGATCGGCCCGAACCCGAGTCCCGTCTCCCACCGGCGGTCAGCCAGCAAGGCGACGACTGTCGGGATCAGCACCACCAACCCGGCCGAGAGAGCGACGGCCGCCAGCTTGGAGGCAACGACCCGACTACGGGACGACGGCTGGGCCAGCACCAGATCGAGCACACCGGAGTCCTCCTGGCGGACCAGAGCCATCGACACGCCGCGCACGCAGAAGAAGATCACCACTATCGGGCCGATCGATTGGTAACTGCGCGATGAGACGAACCCGGCCGGGGTGACGATCGCATCCGGATTGGTCATGCCGAACATGACGAACACTTCCCGGGGCATGGAGGTGACCAGCGCTGCCAGCGCCTCGGCATCCTGAGCGAGGGCCGGCCACGCCGAGAACATGGCGAGGGACAGCAAGCCGAGGCCCCCGCCCCACGCCCAGACGGACCGGCGACGATCCCAGATGACCTTTCGGAACGGATCGGTGAGGAGCCACGCCGCCCGTGGTTGCCGAGTCCGGCGCCGCGCTCGGCGCCGGACCTTGGCATCAGGCAGGGCTGCCCGCTCCGTGGCGATGTCCCTCCGGTCGAACAACAGCACCGCGACCACCAGCAGGACGGCGGTGGTTATGAGCAGCCACAGGTGACCGGCGCCGAAACCTGTGACCAGCGGGTTGGGCTCCCGGTACCAGGTGAACGGGCTCAGCCCTCCCGCACCCTCCAGCCAGGGGAACAGGCCAGAGAAGCTGGTCACGAACCACGCCAGGAGCGCCAGCAACCCGGCCATCCCGCCGGCGGTGGCCGACCGACCCGTAAACGCCCCTACCAGCAAGGCCACCGCGCCGAAGGAGGTACCGAGCAGCCAGAGCGACAGGCCGGCCGCCGCCACACCCACCACGGGCAGGTCCAGTCCGAAGACGGGGTTCGCAACCAGGAGCGTGACGGTGATCACGGCCACCATCAGCAGGGTGGCCGCCGCCACGCCGCCTGCCTTCTCAAGGAAGACCCGGCGCCGGGATACCGGATTGGACAGCAGCATGTCCATCAGACCTTCCCGTTCTTCGGTGGACGTCTCCGCGACCATCGCGCTGATCACGAAGATGAGGATCAGGAGCGGTGCGAACAGCGCGAAGAACTCGGCCGACAGGAACCCCGCCGCCGTCAGGAATGTGGCCAGATCGGTTCCGACGGCAGCGAACATTTCCGGCGGGACCTGCTCCATGATGTCGTTGAAGCCCTGGTTGTCCCGCAGGATCGGGAACAACGCTCCCAGCCAGACGACCAGCGCCACCAGGCCGAGGCTGTTGCCGATCAGGGCCCGGCGCCGGTCCCTGAGGCTCTTGACCAGGATGGCGGTGGTCAAGGCGCGCCTCCTCCCGGTCCGGATTCGGGATCCCCTTGCCCGTAGTAGGAGAGGAAGACGTCATCGAGGTCGGCTTCTTCGGTGTGGATGGCGATCGCCCCGGCGTCTGCCGCGGCCCGGATCACCGCGTCCTGAGGCCCCGAAACGCTCAGGCTCAACAGCCTGCCGCCGTCATGGACCTCGACCGACATGACTCCCCGGAGACCGGCGAAGCCGGACGGGTCGGCCGGCGCGGCGAACTCGATCGACAGGTTGGACTGGACCTTGCTGCGGAACCCGTCGAGGGTGTCCACGGCGATCAGATGACCTTGGCGGATGATCCCCACCCGGTCGGCCATCCGTTCCACCTCGGGCAGGTAGTGCGAGGACAGGAACACGGTGCGGCCCTCGGCCCGCACCTCGCCGAGAAGTGTGGCGAACTCCTGCTGCATGAGGGGATCGAGGCCGCCGGTCGGCTCGTCAAGTATCAACAGCTCGGGCTCGTGCATGAATGCGTTGACCAGTCCCACCTTCTGGCGGTTGCCCTTCGAGTACTCCTTGATACGCCGGTCCAGGTCCAGTTCGAACCGGTCGGCCAGCAGGGTCGTGGATGCGGCGGTGTCGACACCCCGGAGCCGGCTGAAGTAGAGGAGGAACTCCCGTCCGGTCATCGACGGGTACAGGGCCAGATCCCCGGGCAGGTATCCGACTCGGCTCCTGATGGCCACCGAGTCGGCCGTGATATCCATGCCGAACACGGTTCCCGAACCCCTGGTCGGCTGCAGGAAGTTGAGGAGCAGGCGAATCGTGGTGGTCTTGCCCGCGCCGTTGGGGCCTATGAAGCCGAATACCTCGCCCACGTCGACGGCGAGGTCCAGGTCGACGATGCCGGCGGCGTCACCGTAGTACTTGGTGAGACCTCGGGTTTCGATCGCTTCTGACATGCCTCACCTTCCTTCCCGGGATGAATTGGCGGCGATGAAGGCCAGGATCCGCTCCCAGGCGTCGATCGAGTCGTCGGCGAACTCACCGTAGCGGCGGTCGAAGAACGAGTGAGGAGCGCCCGGGTATACCACGACCTCGTGGGGAACCCCGGCTCCCGCCAGCGCGTCCTCGAACCCCTTGACTTCTTCGAGCGGGATGCTGGGATCGTCTCCGCCCATGAGGGCGAGGATCGGGCATGCCATGCCGGCCACCCGGTCTATGGCCCCGGCGGTCTCCTCCGGGCGGCGGGGTCTGCCGTAGAAGCCGATGGCGCCGGATAGCGCGAGGCCGTTGGCGGCCTGGTGCCAGGACGCGGATCCGCCGAAGCAGAAACCCATGGTGAAGACCACGCGCTCCGGATCGCGTGCCCGGAGATGGGAGACGGCTGCGGCCACGTCGTCCCGGATGCCGGCGAACGTGGTGTCGTGGACATGGGGCCAGAAGTCCCACTCGTGGGGTCGCTCACCGAGCCCGGCGGTGCGTCCGAAGTAGTCGACGGCCACCGCATCATGGCCGGCGTGGGCTAGCAGTAGGGCCAGTTCCTTGTAGAACCGGAACAAGCCCCGCACGTCGGGCAGGACCACCACCGCGGCCGTCGAAGGCGTGCCTCCGGCGGCCTCGAATGCGGAGAAGCGGTTGCCGTCCCGCGCGGTCAGTACCAGATCGCGACGCTGTGCCGGTCGATCCCCCTTCGGGATGGGAGGAGCGGAGTCCTGGTCGAAACACACGTCTGCCTACTTCTAGCGTTCCGCTACACCGCGGTATAGGTTATCCGCAGCATTGCGGCGGTCCGGCGTAGCACATCCCCCTGGTGGCCCGGCAGCACGGCGGCGTGGTGGGTGGCGCCCGCTTCGCACCATCGGGCGTAGGCCCCGGCCACTTCTCCCGAGTCGAACCGGAACATCCCGTTGGGCCCCTCCATAGCGTGGTGCTTCGAGTCGAGGATCCGGCCCTCGGCGCCCACCAGGACCCATCCGTTGCTGTGATCGATCGGGCTGAGGCTGATCAGCGTGGCCGGCCCTTCCGGGAGCTCGAACGCCACCGCGGTCCCCGGTCCGTGATCGCCCATGTAGTGGTCCTCGGGGAGCAGGGTCACGCGGGACGACGCCGCCCGGATGGTGAGGTCGCCCTCTCCGCCGTTGGCCACCAGTATCCAGTTCCCCGGGAAGTCGACCTGGTAAAGCTCGCAGTACAGGGCCGATCCGGCCAGGCGCTTCCCGATGGCCAGAGCGATCGCGGTGGGGATGTCGCCGGTGCAGGCGAAGGGCAACCCGGCCTCGGCGCACAAGGCCACTCCCAGGCAGGCGGTCACACCCACTTCCGGATTCCAGCGGAGCGCGTCGCCGTGGCAGTTGACCGCCCCGGCGTTGGCGTCGTTCTGGTGGCACAGCTCCTTCATGGCCAGAGCGAGCCGGGCGGAGCGGGCAAGGACCTGATCGTCGACCCGGTCGGCCTCGAAACGAGCCCGGAGTTCACCGACGAGGGCGGACACCTCGCCGTCGCCCACCGCCCGGAACGCCGCGGCGATCCCCGGCGGATCGACGTCGATGACCTCGACCCCCAGATCGACCAGTTGCTCGCCGGTGACCTCGACGTCCATGTAGCCCGGGATGGGCTTGCCGATGGTGAGCAGCCGGGACTTGGTGACCGTGGCGGCGGCATCCGCTGCTCTCAGCGTATCGCCGAGGACGGTGTCGAGCTCGTCCCCGATGACCGAAGAGACCAGCGTGGTGAACTGCCGGCCCATCCTGACCAGCACGTTCGTGAACATGACCAGACCGACCGTCAGGCTCCTGCGGGTGGCCTCCTCGGTGGCGTAGTCGTCCGGCACCTCGATGAGTTCCTGCGCCCCTACCGCCACCACCGGCACCCGGGGGAGATTCCGGATCGCCTCCCATCCGTAGCTGGGCGGGGCGGCCATGGTGGGCGCGAAGACGATCACGTCGACGTCGGAGCGGGCGAACAGCACGCCGGCCTCCCGCCCCGCTTCGTCATTGTCCACCACGCCGGGGTAGATGACCGATCCGAACTGCTCGAGCCGGGTCCGCAAAGCCTCGGCGAATGCCGTGCGCTCCTGCCGGAACTCGGGCGGCATGGCCGCATCGAACAACCCGAAGTAGACGGCCAGCAATCCGATCCTGAGGGTGGGAGCGTTATCACCGGGCATACCTGTCCTCGCCGTGGCTGACCCCGGATTCTGACATATGGGCGGGCGCGTTCGGCGGCGGGAGCCCGTGATAAGGTATCCGGAGTCGGATACCAGGCGCCGAAGCGAGCCGCCGGCTCAGTATCGCGAGAGCTGGAACCTGGGGAGGAGTCATGACCCCACTCCCATCCGTTCGATCTCCCGAGTAGTACGGATATGTCGCTGGACGCGGTACTCGTCCTTGCCATTCTCGTCGGAACGGTCGCCCTGTTCGTTGCCGAGAAGTACCCCCTCGACATGGTGGCATTGCTCGGTCTGGGCGCCCTGCTGGGTCTGGGTCTGGTCACGCCACAGGAGGGGTTCTCCGGATTCAGCAATCCGGCAACCCTCACGGTGGCCGCCATGTTCATCCTGAGCGCGGGCCTCCAGAAGACCGGCGCCACGGCTGCGGTAGGACGGGTCATGGTCCGTTTCGGCAAGGACCACTACAGCGCGCTGGTGGTCGTGATGAGCACGATCACGGTGATGTCGGCGTTCGTCAACAACACGGCAGCGGTGGCGGTTTTCATCCCGCTGGTCACGATCCTCGCCAACCGGCGCAGAGTCTCCGCCTCCAAGCTGCTCATCCCGCTCTCCTACGCCTCTCAGTTCGGGGGCGTCTGCACTCTGATCGGCACCTCCACCAACCTGCTGGTCAGCTCGATATCCGAGCAGGCCGGGTACGGGTCGTTCAGCATGTTCGAGTTCAGCCGGATGGGCCTGATCCTCTTCGCCGCAGGAGTCACCTTCTTCCTTGTGTTCGGGCGTTGGCTGCTACCAGACCGCCAGGTGAGCGAGCTCGCCAGCACGTACAACCTCGGCGAGTACGTCACCGAGATGCGGGTGCGGAGTAACTCGCCGCTGGTCGGCCAGACCGTGCTCGAGAGCCGCCTCGGTGAGGAGCACGACGTCACGGTGCTACGCGTTCTGCACATCGGGGATGCCGGATGGGCGCCGCTCCGGCAGGTCCTCGAACCGGATCAGGTGCTCCTCGTGCGCGGCGAGATCAACGAGTTGATCCGCCTGCGCGACTCCATGGGCCTGGAGCTCAATGTCGACTTCGAACTGAGGGACGAGACGCTGCAGACCGAGGACCTGCGCCTGGTGCAGGCCCTGGTCGCGCCGGGGTCCGAGCTCATCGGCCACACCCTCAAGGAACTGGACTTCCGTAACCGCTACAAGGCGCTGGTGCTGGCCATGCAGCGCCGGGGCGAGACGATCCACGACCGGCTCAGCACCGTCACCCTCAGCCTCGGCGACGTGATCCTGGTCCAGGCACACGAGGCCGAGATCAGGGCGCTGCGACGCAACAGAGGCTTCATCGTGCTCGACGAGGTCCCGGGTACGGCCCTACGACACCGCGCTCCCTTGGTGATAGGGATCCTCGTTGCTGTCGTCGGGTTGGCCGCCTTCAACGTCTTCCCGATCCTCGTGACGGCGCTGCTCGGTTGCCTCGCGTTGTTGCTGACCCGCGTGCTGAGACTGGACGAGGCGTACCAGGCCATCAACTGGCAGGTCATCTTCCTCCTCGCCGGGATCCTCCCGCTCGGGATAGCCATGCAGACCAGCGGCGCGGCCGGGTTCCTGGCGGAGCGGGCGGTCGGAGTGGTGGGCGGTATGGGGCCGGTGGCCGTGCTCGCGGTCATCTACCTGATGACCTCGGTGATGACCGACACGATGAGCAACGCCGCGGCCGCGGTGCTCCTCGCGCCCATAGCCATCTCCACCGCTGAGCAGATCGGCGTCGACCCACGGCCCTTCCTGATGGCGATCACCTTCGCCGCCTCGACCGGCTTCTCCACGCCGGTGGGCTACCAGACGAACACGATGATCTACAACGCGGGTGGCTACAGGTACACGGACTTCCTGCGTACCGGCGTGCCCCTCAGCATCATCTTCTGGATCCTGTCGGTGATCTTCATTCCCCGTCTCTGGTCGTTTTGATCGCACGGTGAACCGGAGCGCTGGAAACAGGGACCGCACGATGGATTACTTTGCAGGCAGACCCAACGGGCTGAAGGCTCCTGTCGACGGGGCAGGCTCGTGACCTGGGAGATCGGGTTCCTGATCCTGCTGCTGGTGGTGATGGCCTACCTGTTCCTGACCGCCAAGCTTCCGGTGGACCTGACTGCCTTCCTGGGCCTGGCGGTGCTGATCGTCGGAGGCTACGTGGGGCCTACGGAAGCCTTCAGCGGCTTCGCCTCGCCGGCCGTGATAACAATGCTCGCCATCTTCATCATCAGCGCCGCTCTGCTCTACACGGGGATAGCCGACGTCGTGGCGTCCAAGGTCTACACCCTGGTGGGCAGCAGGGAGGTCCCGCTGATCATCACCCTCATGCTGGTGTCGGGCATCCTCTCGGGGTTCATGAACAACATCGCCGCCACCGCGGTCCTGATGCCGGCGGTGGCGGGAATCGCCCGGAGGGCGGGGCTGCCGGCTTCGCGCCTGATGATGCCCCTCGCGTTCGGGTCGATCCTGGGCGGCACGACCACCATGGTGGGCACCCCGCCCAACATCGTCGCCGCCACCATCATCGCCGAGCGGGACATGACGCCGTTCGGTCTGTTCGACTTCACTCCCATCGGGCTGGTGCTCCTCGCCGCCGGAATCCTGTTCATGATCACGGTCGGCCGGCGGCTCCTTCCCGACCGTCAGGTGGGTCCTGCGGAGTCGGAGGCGGATGAGTTGACCCACATCTACCAACTCGAGGAGCGCCTGTTCACGATCCGCATTCCCGAGCCGTCCGCCATGGACGGCGTCACCCTGTCCGAAGCCCACTTGTCCGGCGCCCTGGGCATCAAGGTGGTAGCCATACACCGGGGCGCCAAGCACCTCTCCCCGACGGCCGACACCCTTCTGAGGGGCGGTGACGTTCTTCTCGTGGAGGGCAGGCTGTCGGATCTCGAGGACCTGCTGCGGGTCGGGGAGGTGGAACTCCAGCCGACCTCGACCCGCCAACTCCCCAGGCCGAGACGAGGTTTCACCGCCATCAGGTTCGAGGTTCCCGCCTCGTCGAGCCTGGCAGGAACAAGCCCGCGCGAAGCGCGCTTCAGGGACCGTTACGAGGCGGTGATCGTAGGCGTGGAGCGGGATGGGGAGGTCATGCGGGAGAACCTGGCATCCCGGACCATCCACGCCGGGGATCATGTGATCGCTATCGGGCCCCGCTCCCAGCTGCTGGAGATGCAACCCGACCCGAACTTCCTGGTGAAGGACCTGGGGCTGTCGGCGATGCAGGCCTTCGAGGGCCATCTCTCGGTACTCCGCGTCCCGGAGGGTTCCTCGCTGGCGGGATCGACGGTGGGGTCGAGCCGGCTGAGCGAACTGGTGGGAGTCACGGTCGGAGGGATCATCCGTGATGACGTAACCCGTCTCGACGTGCATCCCGACGACGTGCTCGAGGCCGGCGATGGTCTGCTGGTGGCGTGCGAGCCGGCCCGGTTCGAGAGGTTGGTCCGGCTGGGTGACGTAGAGGTGGATTCCCGGGTGGGTGAGGGAGAGCTCGAATCGGAGGACTTCGGCATCGTCGAGGTGGCGCTGGCGCCCCGCTCGGCGATCGAGGGTAAGACCTCACGCGAGCTGCAGTTCCGGGATCGCTACGGCCTCCAGTTGCTGGCGGTCTGGAGGGACGGCCGCTCCATCTACGAGGACCTCGCCGATCTGGCGTTCCGCTTCGGTGATGGATTACTGGTGCAGGGTCCTTGGGAGCGGATCAGCCTGCTCGGTTCCGACCCCGACTTCGTGGTGCTCTCACCGGCGGGGATGCGGCCTCGCCGTCCCAAGAAGGCCCCCATCGCGCTGGGAGCGTTGCTGCTGATGGTCGCGATGGTGGTGCTGGGCATCCAGCCCATCCACGTGGCCGCCTTCATCGCCGCCAGCCTCGTGTTGCTGTTCGGCACCGTCACCATGGAGGAGGCATACCGGGCCATCGAGTGGCGCACCATCTTCCTGGTGGCGGCGGTCCTGCCGGTGGGGATCGCCATGGAGAGCACCGGCGCGGCGTTGCTCCTGGTCAGCAGGGTGAGGGAGTGGCTGGGACCGATGGGCCACCTCGCCATCCTCATCGCCCTGGTGGTACTTGCCAGCCTTCTCAGCCAGGCTCTTGACGGGGCCCCGGCGGTGGTCCTCCTGGCGCCGGTCGCCCTGGAAACGGCTGCTCAGCTGGGCATGAACCCCTACGCGGCCATGATGGGGGTGAGCCTGGCCGCGTCGGCCGCCTTCATGACTCCGTTCAGCCACAAGGCCAACCTCCTCGTCATGGGAGCGGGTGGTTACCGGGCCATCGACTACGCCCGCGTCGGTACTCCGCTGACCGTGGTCGTCCTGGGCATAGTCGTCGCCCTGGTACCGGTCTTCTTCCCCATCTGAGCCGCCGCGCGGCACCCTGACGGTAAGTCGCGCGTTCGACACCGGTGTCCCATCCTTCGGCAGCTGCATAGGGCCGATGAGAACCCGATTATCTAGGCTGGGAAGGTGAGCGAGCCGGGCAACGTGGCAGGCGACTTTGGTCAGCCGACGAAGGTGATCCTCCGCGGATCACTACGAGAGGCGACGAAGGCTCCTCCCACCGTCTACAAGACGGTCGGAGGCCAGCGATTCTTTGACGATCTCGTCGACCGTTTCTACGATGCCGTGGAGGGAGACCCGTTGCTGCGGCCCATGTATCCGCGGGACCTGCGGAGATCCCGCGAGCGCCTGGCCGGCTTCCTGGCCCAGTACTGGGGTGGGCCGCCGCGCTACAGCGAGGAGCGGGGCCATCCCCGCCTGCGGATGCGCCACATGCCCTTTGCCATCGGCCCTGCCGAGCGTGACGCCTGGATGGCGCACATGGCAGCCTCTCTCGATGTCGCAACCCTGGCCGACGGCACCGGCCGCCCCCTCCCTGCCGAGGTCCGGGCCGCCATGTTCGACCACTTCGACAACGCCGCCACCCACCTGATCAACCAGCCCGGCGCTTGACCGGGACTGGGACCGTCGCATGATGTTGCCCGAGAACCGTTCCTTCGAATTGTCCCGGCAGCTTCTCGAAGGTGCCATAGACATCCACGTCCACGCCACCCCGCACCTGCCCAGCAGCCCGCGACGGCTGGACCCCATCGAGGCGGCCATCGAGGCCCGGGACGCAGGCATGAGGGCCATCGTGCTGATGGACGTCTTCCAGATGAGCAACGGGATCGCCTGGATCGTGAACCGGGCCGTGCCCGACTTCACGGTCTACGGCGGTCTGATCCTCAATACCGCGTACGGCGGCCTGAACCCTCGGGCTGTCAAGACGGCGATCGGGTACGGCGATGGCGCCAGGTTCATCAGCTTCGGCGCCCACTCCACCTACTACCAGGCCTCCAGGGAGGGCCGGATCGTGGACGGGAAGTTCACACCACTGAAGGACCTGTACCCGGAGTTCAGGAGGGAGGAGGTGGATCGGTCCATCCGCATCCCCGTTGAAGGGCCGGCGGGGCCCGAACTGGACGAGATCCTGAGCGTCATCTCGGACCATCCCCGTGTCTTCCTGAACACGGGCCACGTCTCGCCCGAGGAGGCCATCCGCCTGGTCGATCTCGCACACGAGTACGGCATCGGTAACGTGCTGGTAGCCACCGCCGTCACCCAGGCTGCCTCGACGGACCAGCTCCGGCACATGGCCCGGAGGGGCGCTTTCATCGAGTACACCCTGGGTGCCTACACGCACACCACGTCGATCCCCAAGACCCACTACTACGTAGAGCTGGCGTACGCGGCGGACGAGGAGATGACGGGGGAGGCGAGCGGCGGCATCAGGAAGTCCGCCGAGCAGATGCGGCAGGTGGGAACGCATCACTGCATCCTGGCGACGGACTTCGGCGGGTACACCCTGCCGGCGCCGGTCGAAGGCCTACGCGAGTTCATCGCCTGCCTCCTCGACCTGGGCGTGCCGGCCGAGGACATCCGCAAGATGGTCAGGACCAATCCCAGGAAACTCCTCGGCCTCGATCCGTAAGCGAAGTCGACCCCCCGAGTCCCTCCCGCCTCCCACAGCCCGAACGACACCATGTTTCGCAAAGTGGAGTGCATGAACTCCGCAAAGTGCATTGCAGATCACTCGCAAAGTGGAGTGTAGAATCGTCCCAAAGTGTAGTTTGCCAACCAGCCCTGTGGAGGAGCCTTGGTCGATCACGGGAGTCCCGATTATCTGGATCGAGCGGTGGACGCCGAGGTAGCCGCAGCTCTAGCCTCGTCACCCGCCGTGCTCATAGAGGGCCCGCGAGGCTGTGGCAAGACCTGGACCGGGCAGAGGTTCGCTCGTAGCGAGATCTTCTTGGACGGGTCGGAAGCCCTCCGGATCGCCGCCGAAGTGGACCCGGACTCGATACTGGCGGGCGAGGAACCGCGACTGTTGGATGAGTGGCAGCTGGTCCGCGGCATTTGGAATCCGATGCGCCGCGCCTGCGACCGGCGGGGAGGGTTCGGACACTTCCTACTCACGGGCTCGCAGAATCCCCCGGACGATCTCACCGAGCACTCCGGCGCGGGGCGGGTCGCCCGTGTACGTATGAGACCCATGGCGTTGTGGGAATCCGGCGACTCCACCGGCGAGGTGTCTCTGTCATCGCTATTGGAGGGTGGTCGATGCAGAGCGCCGGACATGGGCCGGACTATCAGCGACTTGGCGTCCCTCATCTGTCGCGGAGGGTGGCCTCGCATGATCGGGATGGCCGCTGGCACCGCGCAGGCTCGCCTCCGTGACTACCTGAGCGATATCGCCCGCATCGACATCTCCCGTGTTGCAGGAGTAAGACGCAACCCGCGGATGGTGACGGACCTGCTCGCGTCCCTTGCTCGTAACGAGGCCACCACAGCATCTATCGCCACTCTGCAGGCCGATCTGGCCGAAGCGGGTGCCGGAGCACCCGCTCGTTCAACCATCGGGGCCTACCTGGACGAACTCGCCCGCCTTTTCGTGATTGAGCCATTACCGGCCTGGTTCGCTCATCTCAGATCGGCGTCCCGTCTGAGGAAGACCCCCAAGAAGTACTTCGCCGACCCTGCGCTGGCAGTTGCCGCGCTGCGAGGTTCCCCGGCGTTTCTGGAGCGAGATCTGGAGACGATGGGCTTGCTGTTCGAGTCGATGGCGGTGCGCGACCTTCGGGTATACACCCAGGCGATGGGAGCGCATCTGTACTACTACCGGGATGAGAGGAACCTGGAGGCCGATGCCGTCATCGACGGTCTCGACGGTCGCTGGGCCGCTGTGGAGATCAAGCTCGGAGGGGCATCGGCCGTCAAGAGGGCCATGGATTCCCTGAGAGCCGTGCGTTCCCGGGTGGACACGGTCCGGCGCGGCGAGCCGGCGCGGCTGATCGTGCTGACGGCGTTCGGGCCCGGCTACCAGGCCGACGACGGGGTGGCGGTGGTGCCCCTGACCGCGCTGAGACCTTGACTACCTTCGCTTCTCCGCTCCGAGGCTGAGCTGGCGTCGATCCTGATAGAGAACTCCTTCGATCCAGAGTTCGTGGATGAATCAGCAGCCGCGGGCGACGACCTCGCCGCGAAACTCCGGCGCAGTTCTATGCTGTGTCACGATGAGATCGGACGCCGTGACCGTGGAGGAGTACCTGGCGAGCCTTCCCCAGGATCGGCGGGAGGCGATCTCGGCGGTGCGGTCCCTGATTCTCGAACGGCTCCCGGACGGGTACGAGGAGGAGATGCGCTGGGGCATGATCTCCTACGAGGTGCCGCTCGCGATCCAGCCTGACACCTACAACGGGAAGCCGCTCATGTACGCGGCGCTCGCATCGCAGAAGAGGCACATGGCCGTCTACCTGTCGGGCGTCTACGCCGATCAGGCAGCCCGTGACGATTTCGAGCAGGCGTACCGGGCTACGGGCAAGCGCATGGACATGGGCAAGAGCTGCGTCCGCTTCCGCCGCCTCGACGACCTACCTTTCGAGGTCATCGGGGAGGCCATCGCCCGCTATTCCGTCAGCGACTTCGTCGACCTCTACCACCGGGCTCGCCGCCGCTGAATCCTCGGATCGGCGGCCGGAGATTAGAACGCCTTCTGGACGGCCCCGCTTCGAAGGCCCCTGCTACGGTCAATCAGTGGGCAGGAGGCGGCTTGGCGATGCCTTGCACCAGCGCTATGGGAGGTAGAAGATGCTCCGAGGGACGTGGTATAGGTTCAGACCAGGGTTGGTGATCGTCTCGGTCTTCTTCCTCTTCGCCGCGGCCTGCGGTGACGACGAGGAGACCCCCGAGCCGGTCGCGACCCAAGCCCCCGCCACTACCGAGGCGGCAGCGCCCGAGACCACTGCGATGACCGCTGATGAGCCGATCAAGTTGGGTTATATCTCGGGTGGTGATGCGGATCCGTTCG
>JAPPGV010000129.1 GCA_028821235.1 bacterium | reverse complement strand
GGCCGCGATGGGGTCCCCGGCTCATCGACCTCGACCTGATCCTGTACGGCGACCGCACCGTCCGCACGCCATCCGTCGAGGTTCCCCATCCTCGCTACCGGCAGCGCCGGTTCGTCCTGGAACCTCTGGCCGAGGTGTGGCCCGACGCCCGCGACCCGGACGGCACGCGGGTGGCGGACCTACTCGAGGCGGTGTCCGACCAGATGGTGGCCCCGGTAACCGTGCGCCGCTGGCCGCACGCCGGCCTCTTCAGCCGAAGCGCCGACGCTCCCAACTGACCCGGCCGAACGGCTTCACGCCCAGGGCCGTCCATGCTGTCGAGCCGCGGCACCTGGCTGAACGTTCCCACTGCCGACCTCCTGTCGGGTCGCCTCATCGCTGATCGAGCACGACTCCTCGACAAGCAAGACCGGCATCGCTAATGTTTGCTTTGACTTGTGCACAGACGTTCATACCGAATCGGCAGGGAGGTCATGAGTTCGATGCAGGTTGGTCGCACAGAAAGAGCCGCTGAGCGAATCCGCCGGGGGGGGGGGTATGGCTGCTCGCCATCGTCTCAGCCCTGGCCCTGCTCCTCGCTCCAGCAACCGCGGTAGCCCAGCAGGACCGGTCGGTCACCAGCGTTGAAAGGCACCCTTCGGACCTGAGCCTAATAATCATCACGTTCGACGCGAACATTCAAGCCGGCGTTTTCGAGGCAGCTGCCTTCACTGTGACTATGGATGGCGTCTCCCAGACCATTAACCAAGTGGTATTCGCCTACGGCAACCCTCGCGTGGGACTCCGTATGCCTTCGACGGTTCCTGCTTATGCGAGAGTCCTCGTGACCTTCGACAAGACCGCGAACGCTAGCCGGCCGACAGACTCAAGCAATAACCAGTTCGGCAGCTTCACCAACGTCGAGATGGCCGTCTCGGTTGTTACCGAGGACGTATACGACGCGTTGGGGGCGTACTTCTCCGGCACGGAGACCGTCTCGGGTGAGGGGATGTTGAGCTTGGTCAATCGCTTCATTCGCGACGTCTATGGCGATGACGTGACGTACCACGAGAAGCTGCTGGAGAAGGTCGATGCCGGTCAACTAGATGACATCGTGCCTGGCCCGCAGTCGGCTTGGGGGGATCCGGGGACAGAGGATTGGGCCCAGATGGGCCAGGGGTTCCCCAGGTGCATCTACGACGCGCAGGGGAACTGCATAGACATGAGTGAGACTTGGGGCGAGCGGTATAAGTGCGGCAACAAGCCCCAGCCCGGGCTGGCTGACAACGACTTCGGGGACTTCTTTTGGGCGTGCAACGATGGGCAGTGGGTTCCAGTCAGGCGGCCCCGGCCCGGTGTTGACTACGCGCATGACCACCAGCTCATTCGTCCCGGTCAGCCGGGATACGACAACAAGTGCCTCTATGTGCGTCGTCACCCCGATGGCCACCCCCAAGCAGGCCAACCGGTCCTTGACGAGAACGGCAATCGGATCCCGGAGCCGGTCTCTCGATACAACGGGAACGGCACCTGGACCACCATCCGTGGGGCGAACTATGACCCGATCGACGGGAGTTGCCGGGGCCGTGGCTGAGCGGCTGTTGGTTGTGTTCTTGGTGTAGTTGACCGCACCACAGCGGCACTATGGAAGTAAGAATGCGAAGAGGTCTGATGTCGGGCAGGAGGCCTGCCGCGATAGCGGTGCTGGTTGTCGCCGCGGCGGCTGTGGCTGTGTTGTGCCTGTCGGTGCCGGCTGGTGCGGGTGGGCATCGGGCGGTGCGGACGTTTGACGCGGCTGTGGTGGAGCCCGGCGGTGAGGTGGAGGTGCGGATCAGGGCGCGGGACTTCGGACAGTTCGGCAGGGTCAGCGAGGCGCTGCCCGAGGGGTGGACCTACTCGGGTTCGAGCCTGCCTGAGGCCGCGGTCACCGTCGAGGACGGCGGTGTGGTCCGGTTCTTGTTGTTGAACCCGGAGCCGTCCTCGACGTTTGCGTTCACCTACACGTTGACCGCGCCCGACACCGACGGGGTGTTCGCTCTGTCGGGGACTATCGAGGATTCCGCCCGGGCCAGCGTGGCTGTCCTCGGGCACCGCGAGATCGTGGTGGTGGACGCCTCATATACGGAGCCGGTAGCGCACCTTCACACCTCCGGCGTTCTCGACGGCACGCTGTGTGCTGACGGTTTCTGCCCCAGCCGGCCGGTAGACCGCAAGACCATGGCGGTGTGGATCGTGCGCCTCCTCGACGCAAGGGATCCCCGCCCGATCACCGAGTCGAGGTTCGACGATGTGGACCCGGCCGGCTTCCATGGCCGGTTCATCGAGCGGCTGGCTGAGCTGGGTGTGACCGCCGGATGCGGCGACGGCCGCGGGTTCTGCCCCGACCGCGGCGCTTCGCGGGCGCAGGTGGCGGTGTTGTTGTCACGGGCCTACGACCTGCCCGAGGGTCCCGACCCCGGTTTCAGCGACGTGGCCTCCGACGCCTGGTACGCGGCTGATGTGGCCAGGCTCGCGGCGTCGGGCATCACGGCGGGCTGCGGCGACGGGACCGGGTTCTGCCCCGACCGCGACACCACACGCGGCCAGATGGCCATATTCCTGCACCGCGCCGAGACCGCCGACACTGCCGGCGACCCCGCCGGTTAGGAAGACGCCCCAGGCGCAGCGTCGGACGCGGGTTGTGTCGAATAACTCGACGACTGCCAGGAATGTCCCAGGGGCCCTGGTCGGGGCCGCGGATCGAGCCGCCGAGGGTTTGGGGTCGGTGAGCGGGCTGTAACCCCTTCACCCTATAGACTGCCGGGTTGTGATAGGTCTCCTGAAGGCGATCCGCGGGTTGCTGATCCTGGTCGCCCTGCTGCTGGCGGTGATCCCCCTGGTGATGCTGATCAGCCTGCTGACCGGTGGTACGGGATACGGCCTGTGCGCTGACGGTCTCGCCAGCTGCGATACCGCCTTCCTGACCGGACCGGCAGTGGCGGCCCGCATCTGCCTCGCGCTGCTCATGGTTGCCGCCGCCGTCCGGGTGATCTCCCGGATCGTCAGCCGGGTCGAGAAGGACCGCCGCTGGGCAAGAGCCCGATCCCGCTACTCGGACCTGGCCGACTGGGCCGACCGCCTCCGGTAACCGACCTCCTCAGCCGGTCTGCTCCATGAGCTCGGCGATGGTATGGCTCACGAGATACAGGCCCTTGGCGGTCACGCTCATGCCACCGTCACCTGTGTCGAGCGATCCGCTGATCACCAGCCGGTTGCCCCTACGTTCTTCGACCCGGCCCCGGAGATCGATCACCCCCGCGACGCCGACCGGGCGGCGGTAGCGCAGCTCCAGCCTCCCGGTGACGCATAAGACCTGCTCCTGGAGGATCCCGGCCCAGACCAGGATCTCGTCGAGGGCGGTGGCGGCGATCCCGCCATGGAGGTTCCCGATGGTGCCTTGGAGGTCGTGGCGGGCGGTGAACGTCGCCACCACGTCGTCCCCCCGGATGTCGAAGTCGTCGATGTGGAGTCCGATCGGGTTGGTCCGCCCGCAGGCGAAGCACTCGTCCCCGGTGTGTCGCCTGAGGGCATCGACTATGTCGGCGACCGGCGGGACAGGTTCAGCCAAACCGGATCACGCCGCCGTCGACCGACGCCACGCTGGTCACCGCCCAGACCGGCCAACCCCGTTCCTCGATCAGGCGACGGGCGCCAACCCAGGCCTTCTCGATGGCGAAGACCGCCCCCAGCATCTCGCAGCCGAGTTCCTCGACTATCTCGCCCAGCGCCACCGCGGTCCGTCCCTGGGCGAGGAAGTCGTCCACGACCAGCGCCCTCATTCCGGGCTCCAGCACGTGCCTGCGGATCTCGATCGTGTACTCGAAGCCCTTGGTGGCCGACCGCACCTCCTTGCTCACCGCCTTCCTGGGCCCCGGTAGGACGTACTTCTTGGCATAGACCATGGGGAGACCCAGCTGCGTGGCGGCGGTCAGGGCGGGAGGTATCCCGCTCGCCTCGGCGGTGACGATGACATCCGGCCGGAGCGGGGCGGCGATCTCGGCGATCCGGCGGCCGAACTCGACCATGACGGTGGGGTCGACCCGGTGGTTCAGGAAGGTGTCGGCGCTGATGATCTCACCGCTGACGCTTGACCGCTCGAGTATGTAGCGCTCCAGGTCCATGCGGCCTGCACGATACCCGCACCAGGCCCGCCGACGCCGGGGGCCGGCTCAGTCAGGCGGGAGGGACTTCGGCTCGAACGGGCACAGCCTGGCGAGCTCGCACTCCCAGCACCGGGGCTTGCGAGCGCTGCAGACGTCCCTGCCGAACTGGATGATCCGCATCGAGAGATGCTGCCATTCGTGGCGGGGCACCAGGGCCTTCAGGTCCTGCTCGATCCTGGTGGGGTCGTCCTCGGTCGTGAGCGAGAGCCGGTTGGTGATCCTCCGGACATGGGTGTCCACCGCGATGGCCGGTTGGCCGAACGCCTCTGCCAGCACCACCGAGGCGGTCTTGCGCCCCACACCCTTCAGCGTCACCAACTCGGCCATGTCATCCGGAACCACCCCGCCGTAGCGCTCCACCAGGTCCTGGGCCAGGGCGATGATCGACCGGGTCTTCTGCCGGTAGAAGCCGGTGGAGAAGATCACCCTCTCGACCTCTTCGGGGTCGGCGGCGGCCAAGTCGTCGGGGGTCGGCCAGCGGGCGAACAGGTCCGGGGTGGCCCGGTTGACGTTCTCGTCGGTGGTCTGGGCGGATATGACCGTCGAAACCAGCAGCTCGAAGGGGTTGGCGTAGGCGAGAGCGGTGCTGATCTCCGGATATCGGGAGGCGAGCCGGTTGACGATACGCCGGGCGTAGCCCCGTTCCCTTGCGGTCGGGACGGTTCCGTCCGCCCGTACCTCACCCCTTCCCATAGTCTTCGCAGGTTAGATGCGACGAGTGCCTCCCCGGTCAATCCGGCCCTCATGGGGCGCGTCGACGGCGGTGGAGGGCATAAGCTTCCGGGGCTTCCATCATGTTCCGCATAACCGACGACGACCGCACCATTGCCCGCCTGGCCGTTCCGGCCCTGGGCGCGCTGGCCGCCGAGCCCCTCGTGGCGCTGGTCGATACCGCCTTCGTGGGACGCCTCGGCGAGGATCCTCTGGCGGCGATGGGGGTGGTGACCGGCATTCTCGGCCTGGCGTTCTTCGTCTTCATCGCCCTGGCCTATGCCGGAACCCCGCTCATCGCCCGGGCGATCGGGATCGGCGACCACGGCCGGGCGGCGCAGTTGGCCGGCCAGTCGCTGTTCGTGGCCGCGGTGCTGGGGGCTGCGGGCCTGGTCCTGCTCGAAGGGGCCGCCCCCCAGCTGGTCGGCCTGATGGGCGCCGGGCCGGATGTGGCGCCGCATGCGGTCTCCTACCTGCGGATCCGCGGCCTCGGCCTGCCTGCTCTCCTCATGATCTCCGTCGGACACTCGGTGTACCGGGGGGTGGGCGACACCCGGACCCCGATGTTCATCAGCATCGGCCTGAGCCTCGTCAACCTGGTTCTCGATCCCCTGTTCATCTTCGGATTCGGATGGGGACTGGCCGGCGCCGGCTTCGCCTCGGTGATCGCGCAGACCGTGGGCGGCGGAGCCTTCCTGTTCTTCTTCCTGACCGGCCACACCGGGCTGGTCCTGCGCCGGGTCCGGCCCCGGTGGGCGGACCTGAGGGAACTGGTCGGCGCCGCGTCGGCCCTCTTCGTGCGGACTTCCGCGATCGTGGCGGCACTCACCGTCGCGGTGGCGGTCGCCGCTCGCCTGGGCGACGCCGAGGTGGCCGCCCACCAGGTGGCGGCCCAGGTGTGGATATTCCTGAGCCTCGTGGTCGACGCGGTAGCGATCGCCGCCCAGAACCTGGTGGCACGCCATCTCGCCACCGACCGGGCGGCCGCCCGCCGCTTCTCCCAGCGGATGCTCTTCTGGGGACTGTGCTGGGGAGTGCTCCTGGCGGTGGCCTTCTGGTTCGTGCGCAACGACCTGCCCGGGTGGTTCACGACCGATCCGGCGGTGGCTGCGCTCGTAGTGGTCCTGATGCCGTTCGTCGCGCTGAGCCAGCCCCTCAACGGCCTTATCTTCGTGCTGGACGGGATCATGATCGGCGCCACCGACTTCGCGTACATGGCCAAGGCGATGGTCTTCGCCGCGGTGGTGGCGTGCTCGCTGATGGTCTTGGCGGACTCGATCAGCGCCGTCTGGTGGGCGCTGCTCACCATGAACGCCCTCCGCCTGGCAACCCTGTACCGGCGCTACCGGGTGGTGGTCATGTGACTCAGGTCGTCGCCCAACGTCTCGGGAATGACGAGTTGGGCGAGCATGGCTACCACCACCCCCGCGCCCAGCGCGGTCACGGTCAGCGGCAAGCCCCAGAGCTCGATCGTGGTGCCGGCGATGGTCAGGCCGATAATCGACCCGAGCACGGCCACCGTATGCAGCCATTGGGTGGCGGTGGCCCTGATGGCGGTGGGGAACAGCTCGGTTCGCTGGGCGGCGCTGACGGGCAGGGCGGCCGAGCTTCCGAAGGCCGACAGCGTCGCGGCCACGATGAGAAGGTCTCTGCTCGACGTCCAGTAGAAGCCGATCCCGCCCGCCAGCCCCACGACCAGCGAGAGGAGAATGGCCGGCTTGCGTCCCAGAGTGTCGCCCATGCGCCCACCGAGGAAGAAGCCGGTTCCTCCCAGCGTGCCTCCGATCAGCAGGATGCGCGCCGCCTCGGAGGAGGTCAGGCCCAGACCGTTGACGAGGCGTTCGAGAGCGAAGGTGACCGCCACCGCCGAGAAGGCGCTTAACGAGAGGCTGTAGATGCCGGCCAGCCAGAAACGTCCGGAGAAGCGACCGAACAGGGGTGGGAACACGCTGCCACCGCCGGTGTCGAACTGGAACACCCTGCTCTCCTCGACCCTCACCCTCAACCAGAGGTAGATGGGAAGGCCGGCCAACGATGCCGCGAACAGGAGGCGCCAGCCGGCCTCGCTGGTCTGGGCGATCGGAAGGGCGAGGAGCCCCGCTCCGGATCCGAGCGCCACGGCGGTGGAGTAGAGGCTGATCGCCCAGGCCCGGTTGTTCCAGTTGACCCGCTCGGCCAGCAGGACCGTGGCGAGCATCGCCATCGCTGCCGAACCCATGCGGGCGGCCACTTGCAGGGCGGTGTACACGGTGGGGGAGAAGGCCGCCGCCGTGGCGCCGGTGGCCAACATGAGCATCAGGTACGCCGCCAGGAAGGGTCCTCGACGTCCCCAGCGGTCGCCGAACACCGCGTACACGACGGCTACCAGGGAACCGATGCGGGCGACGGCGAACAGGTAGCTCATGTCGGCCTTGGACAGGTCGAACGCGAGCCGGACGAACGGGAGGGTGTTGACGGCCTGGGTCTGGACGTATCCCTGGAACAGGCCGGCCAGGTACATCAGGCCCAGCAGCCGCCAGTCATCCCGGCGGTACCCGGAGGCCGGACCGAACATGCGCAACAGGGCGCTCAAGGCATCGATCCCGCGGTCGGCCGCACGATGGACGTATCGGGGCGATGGTTCGGGCCCGTAGCGGCGAGCCAACCCGGTGTCACAGGGACCATCCCGACCAGGATACCCCGTAACCCCGCTCCATCTCTCTCCCGGTTATCGCCGTGGCGGGCCCACTCGCCTCACGTACGCGATAGAACCGAGGAGGCGGTCCTCGGGTATGTCGTAGTAGGTGCGGAGAACGGACTCGGAGTCGCCGGCCGGCCGGTAGCCGTGCTTCTCCAGGACGCCGCGGGCCTTGTAGTTGGCCTGGTAGGTGCCGGCCACGATCATCCTGGTCGAGCCGGGCGCAGACGCCTCGACATGGCGGATCAGGGCGCCGGCGACACCGCTTCGCTGGTGCTCGGGAAGGACGTACAGGTGGCGAAGGAGCACCACGTCCCCGATGGGCTCGCTACCCGTGACCCCCACCAGGCCATGGTCCGAGAAGGCGCCCCACCATGTCATCCGCTCCGCCTCGGCATCCCAGCCGGACTCGTCGATCTCCGGGCCGTGCAGCTCCTCGGGCGGAAGGAACTCGCGGTACCAACCGGCCGCGGTGTTGATCACCCCGACCGCCGCCTTGCGTTCCCCGGATCGCAGCTCGCGGATTGCCGGGCCGGTGTCTGGGGGCGATGGCAGGTCGGGCGGGTTCAACGGAAGCTCCCAGGACGGATGGGTACTGCGGGACCGGCCATACCGATCCGCTCAGAGGTGAAAGGTACACGCTGCCGGCCCTACGCATGCCTCCCGTCGAAAGGAGGCGGACGGCCAGGGACTCCGCCCCGTCCCGGTCGTGCGATCCGGCTGCCGGCCGCCTACTATGAGATCCCGTCGGATATAGCCGGGAGGCGGAGTTCTGAATGTCCAGGATCGTGCATATCGTTGGAACGGGGACCATCGGGGAACCCTTGATCGGTCTCATGGCCGACAACCAGGAAGCATTCGGCATCGACGAGGTGACGTTCCACAAGCGAACGCCCCTGCTTCGTGAGCGGGGCAAGGTGAACGATCTGGTGAGCCGGGGCGCTCATCTCTCGGTCGACCGGGATCGGTGGTCCGGCTTCGAGGAGTTGGGTCACGCCCCCAAACTGGAGGCCTGGGAAGCCATCGAGCGGGCCACGGTGGTGGTCGACTGCACCCCGGCGGGAAACGAGAACAAGGACAAGTACTACGGGAAGGCCTCCGACGTCAGCGGCTTCCTCGCCCAGGGTTCCGAGTTCGGCTTCGGCAAGATGTACGCCCGGGGCATCAACGATCAGGCTCTCGACCGGGAGGAGGACCGCTTCCTCCACATCGTGTCATGCAACACGCACAACATCGCGGTTCTGCTCAAGACGCTCGGATTCGACGCCGACGGGACGAACCACATCGTCGAGGGGTCCTTCCTCTGCATCCGGCGGGCCAATGACATCAGCCAGGTAGGCAAGTTCATCCCGTCTCCGGAGGTCGGGACCCATTCCAAGGGGAGATTCGGCACCCACCACGCCCGGGATGCTCACCACCTCTTCCGGACCGTAGGAGAGGACCTCGACCTGTTCTCGTCGGCGATCAAGGTCAACAGCCAGTACATGC